>CAIOKW010000162.1 GCA_903858975.1 Oligoflexia bacterium
GTGCGATGCAACCTCGTCGCAAGTAATCTTAGCTCCATCACTCCAGCGCAAATCCTCTTTCAATCTAAATGATGCAATATGATTCGAAACACTCCATGATTCAGCCAAGTACCCCAAAAACTCACTCGATAAATCTTCCGAATACCTAATGAGAGTCGCTGACAAATTTTCCAATAAATAATATTCTTGAGTTGTCTCTAAATTTGCAGGCTGTAATAACGTTTTGTTTTTAAAAAGAATCGATGTCGGAAATCCCGCTCTAAGATACTTGTTTTTCATTTTCATACTGAAGCATCTAGACCCAGTAATCTCGTTACTTTAATCCCTAATGCTCGATAAGATGCGGCCTCTTCGGAGTGAAGTCGCGAAACAATCACTACAGCCTGCTCAATCAAACCTAACTCAGAAATTAACTCAGCTAAAGTTAATGATCCAGCATCTAGTTTAGAGTCGAAAACAAATACTACTGAATCTAAATCACTAAAATTCTTTGAATAATAAGATTTGAATTCATTCAGCCTCGAAAAACGGTGGGTAAATCCACCAAAATCTGAAATTGAGACTAAAATTGTCTTCTGATCAGAAATCATTGGATTCCAAAACCAGGACGGGGCATTCGTAGCACTCAAACGAATTGAGATACAGGTACCCTCGCCTAAATTAGATTTGATCTTAAGTTCGCCCCCCCATCCGCGCAAGCGCTCAATTGCGTGATAAAGTCCAAGACCTGAACCACCCGCTTTCCCAAAACTTGCTCCACGCTGACCCAATTTATCTAATACTTCAGGAGCCATGCCCTTCCCGGAATCTTGAATTGTGATTTCAAGCTCACGCTCCTTTGCAATCCTGATCGAAATCACTACCGTTCCTGCACGAGCGTCAATCGCCTCAACTGCATTGTTCAGCAGATTTGAGAGGATGCGCTTCATCTCAGTTGCATTGAGCTCAACAAAACACAAACGGTTTGAGACATCACAATCTTCCTTAATCTGAATAGCTGGGAGGTCTTTTAGCAAGAGTCGTTTTTCCAAAATCGAATCTAGTATCAGCTCGTACAGCAACACAGTCTCGCGAACCTCTAATTCCTCGCTCTTTGCGTTGCTTTGAGAATTGATTAGACTGGTATGAGGACTTAGCGTTTTTACGATCAAACGAATTCGCTCGGCAACACTCTTCAAAAGCAATAAATTTTCTTCTGACGCTCTTACTGTCGGAATTATCATCTCAAGCGCTGAGAGTGGCGATCGAATGTCGTGAGCAACCTGCTCGGAAAGTTCTCTTAACTTCCGAGATAACTTGATCACTTCCACCTCTCGGAATCGTTCAAATAATACGAGCGACAAAGTAACCAGGATCATCATGACTCGTACTGACTCAGAATACATGAATGGGGTTTGATTTGAAAAATAGTGGGCATTTAGAATAGTAGAAAGCACTAATGAAAAAGCAAAAGCACCCACTAAAGAAGTCATCAAACCGAATGTTTTAGCATATTCAGTCCCTCTCATACGGGAAGCTAAGAACAGGATCAGTGCAAAGTAAACTATTGCGATTACTTTCAAAAAAGAAATCATGCTTCTCACCAAATATCGATTCTCATCCACTCCATGCACTGAGGCGCCAAAATACACGAAGAAAAATGCCGTCAGGGCTAACACTGAGCACACATCTATGACCCAAAGCTTATTTCGAAATCTTGGGAGTATTGAACTCACCAAAAAGCGTAATCCCAATGTCATCGAAATAAAAAATCCAGCAAAGACAATAAGCCTCATAGGCATTAATGAACTAAAGGACAAGTCTTGAGATGAATGTAGCCCCAATGCACTATAGCCACCAAAACTTAGAATTGCCAAAGAACCTAGAAGGTACCCGGGCTCTGCTTCCCATCTAAAATATCCAACGATAAAAAACAGGAGACCAATGAAGAAAAAATAAATCGCTGTATGCTCTACAGTTGTATAGTACCTCTGTTCAACGAGGAACTCTGGCCTTGGTTCTGAATTTAAATCAGATAGAAACATCCAATTCGGCCAAACACATCCTGGCGTTCTTGAATCATAGCTTTCCAGCAACAGCCCAAGTGTTTGAACCTCACCAGGATTAAAATTCAGAGTAATTGGTAGACTCGAGTCGATCCGACTCTTCCTAATTTCTTTGAGGTCGTGATTTAAAAAGATTGCGCTAATCCCATTGCATGGGCCCGTCATGAGTTTCTTAACAAACTTCTCCTGGGAGCTGTTTTTTAAGTCAATCTCCATCAGAAAAGGTTGGCTTAAAATATAGGGCCTAATGTTTTTCCATTGAGTTTCAAAGTCATCAGAGCAATTTGCTGACTGAATCCCCGAAGCCTTGATCCGCCATACTGATTGACCAAGTGGGATAAAGTTCGCTTTTGAAATATCTAAAATGCCTTGATTCTCATCAAGCATGACTTTTCCAGATGTACCCAAGCGAACATAACTCGGACTTCTGCAAGCAACCAAGGTCTTTGATAGCTCCCGTTCTTTGAGTATAACGGGTTCCGTAGATTTGTATTTTTCGAGAAGCCTTAAATAACTCGGAACAGCCCACTTTAAATAGAGCGGAGTGTTTTGGCGTGGAATGGGATTCCCCGAATTGACAACAAAGATCAAGAAACCCAAAACAGAAATAGCATTCAGGATGAAAAAAACAGTGAGGTATTTAAGCGCTCTTTGCATTCTTTTTCTTTGCCTCGACCATGAGCAGCGCTCGCTTTTTAGAATTCTCTTTTGACCTCGGATCCATGGAGCCCAAGTAGCCCTCGATCCTTCCATCTTTGTGGATCACTCGATGACAGGGAATCCGCTCACCTGGAAATGGATTTACCTTTAATGCTGAACCGACAGCTCGGGCTGAATTCGGCCGACCGATTATTTTCTCTATATCTGAATAGGATCGCGTCTCACCCCTAGGAATACTCGCGGTAGCCAGAAATACTTCTAGCTGAAAAGGGCTCACGCCTCGATTTAAAAGCTCCCCTTTTAGTTCAGATGCAGATTGAACTTTCTCACCCTTTTGCATTGCGGCAACCTAGCCGCCCTCCCCCAAATTTGTCCAGTAAAATAGGCAAAACATGCCTATTCACTTTCCCTTGAGGCCAACCGAAAGGCTGGTGGGAGGACAAGGATGTTAAACCCAAATTGGAATGACCTATTCGTTTTCGTGTGTCTCGCGGTGATTACCGGAGCCCCTTTTTACTTTCGATACTGGATACAGGAAACAAAGCCTGTTCTTGCTGATGAAATCAATCGAAAGACCACACAACTTTCTACTCTAATCTTTGTAGCCCTCTTCGCAGGAGCCTTTCTCTATCCCAAGCACTCGGGCAAGATTGCTCAAGTTCTATTGGGCGCGGCCATCCTCGCTTTCTCTTTTCTTTACCAAACTCGCGGCCGCTACGTGAATCGCTTAAGCGGGACCCCGGACGCAAAGCCTGAAGCATCCTTGAGACAAAGTGCTGCTAAAATGGCGATCGGCTTATCCCTTTGTGGAATCATTGCTACCTTCCACGGCGCGATCTTCATTCTCCCGTTTCTCATTCCCTTCATGATGCCGCTGGTGATTCGAGCGCAATACCCTTGCTCTCCGATGGTGGATTCAACCTTGAAGCAGGAACTGATTCAGCATTTTTCAGAGCAAAAAATTGCTTTGAGCGAAATCTATATTATTGATGAGCCTTCGGCAGCCTTTAAGAATGCGCTGATTTCAGGCAGTAAATGGGGACGAGGCACTTTTGGGCGTACACTCTTCCTGACGCTCAATCTCTTTGAGACCTTAGATGCGGAAGAACTCAAGTCTGTCGTACTTCATGAAGCCGCTCATCTGAAAATGAATCATATTCCGAAGCGGATTTTTGCCTCACTTGGACTTCTGCTACTATCGGTATTCTGGATCACCCTCCCGGTTTGCTTCATGATGCCAGGAAACTACGCGGCCTTGGCCCTTGCAGCAGGCGTCTCTCTCTTTGTTCAATATGCCCTCTTTGGCCGAGTGGTTTACCGTCAAGAGATTGAGGCTGATTTGGCATCGGTAAAAATGGGCGCCAGTAGCAATGCGCTGATCTCCGCTCTCGTGAAGCTCATGAAAGATTCACGCACGCCTCATCCGGTGGAACGAGTCCTCATGGGTATGCATCACCCGAGCCTTTCAGAACGGGTGGAAGCCATCCGAAATACGGGGCTTGAGAAGCCACTTCTTGTGATTCCTCAAAAATCTTTTTTATCTGCCTACTCCCTTTTAGTCGTCGGCGTGATCTTCTGGTCGGCTCAAAACCTTCCTGCTGGCGTTGGGCGAAACCTTGCGAGTGTTGAGCAAAACCCGGCAAACATTGCCCATTCAGTAAACAACGTGAGCGGTCGATAGGTTTTTAGGAAAGGAACTGTACCATGAACTTTAAGGAATGGATCATCGCTGGAATGATGGCGGCACTCGTGACCGCATCGACTGGACTCTGCACAGAGTCCGGAACTCTAGCGCTTCAAGAAAGCTTTACCCAACTTGAAAAGGCGATTCAAACTGCAAAAGATTCAGGCAGTCATTCAGACTCACATGCCGGTTCTAATTGGCATGAGCTGGAACATTTCCAAGCCTCACTCTGGAGAGCCATGGCCCTTGATCCCTCTCCCCTTGCTGCAGTTCCTGTGAAGGAAGTTCCAAAAGAACTCTTCGCTGTAGAACTCAATCAAGACCTTCGCCAACAATTTGCAGAACTTAAGAAGAGCTCTCTTCCGAAGCAAGCAAAAGCAGAAAGCGAATTCAATCAATACGCGACCACAGTGGAGCAAGTTTTGAAGTTCCGCGAAGCAAGACAATTTCCACTCGCTCGGGCGATTGCTAAACGCGGGATTCTGGATGGTGACTTTAAACCCCTTCTCCACAAAGTCGGCTCTACGAAAGAGTCTTCTTCGGGCGCTCCACAGCTTGCCCACATTGAGGAAGCCGTGACGAGCCTGAAAGAACAAATTTATCCAAAAGACGCTCAAAAGAGAGACCTCTTTAGCAACGGCAATAACTTCGTATGGTTTACTGTTGTCGCCTTCATGGGTTTCTTCATCGGGATTTTTGGACAGCGAATTCACCCTAACTTTTTTCAAAGATTTGTAGACACGATCGATTCTAGTGTTCCCACCGCAACCACACATTCCGGAGGAACAAACACACTCGACTACGCTCGTTGGCTGAAGGAGCTTGAGGAGATATTAAGTCGCCTCAAGACTTCTCAAGTAGGCCACGAGCGTAGGATTGAGGATCTCGTACAAAATTCAGATAAAATGACTCAACAAGCGATTGCGCTTGCATCAGATGCGCGGATTAAAAATGAAGCGAATCTGGAATTCAGAATGTCAGCTTTGGTCAAGGGCCTAAAAAGCCAAATTGAACAGGGTCAAAAACTTCAAGCCGGTGACCGCATTCAAATCAATGTCATGCTCGAACACTGCTTGAAACTCTGTGATGCGATTGAAGCCGGGGCGATTCACTATGATCGTACACGCCCAATTGAGCCACCCTCAATCAAAACCGCGTAAAACTTACCGCTTTTCCTATCCTTTCCATTAAACTGATTCTGTGCTAGGCTCCGCCCCATGCAATCTGGGCACGGGAAAAAGGTAATTCTGGGAATGTCAGGGGGAGTCGATTCCTCTGTTGCCGCTTATCTTTTAAAGGAACAAGGTTATCAAGTCTTAGGTCTCTTCATGAAGAATTGGGATGAAACGGATGACAGCGGCGAGTGCACCGCCACCCAAGATTTTGAAGATGTACAGAAGGTCGCAGCCCAACTGGACATCCCCTGCTACTCGATTGAATTTATCGAGGAATATCGAGATCACGTTTTTAGCGAATTTCTTCGTCAGTATGAAGCGGGCTTCACACCCAATCCAGATGTCCTTTGTAATCGTGAAATCAAGTTTGACCTCTTCATGAAAAAAGCAATTGAGTTTGGTTGCGATTATCTTGCAACCGGACACTATGCTCAAGTGCGCCCTCGAAGCACGCCCGCTCAAAACGGGGCGACTCACGAACTTCTTCGCGGCAATGATCCGAACAAAGATCAAACCTATTTTTTGACCGCGGTACAAGGGCAAGTCTTTAATCAGGTCTTATTCCCGATCGGCCATTTGCCAAAGCCAGAAGTAAGAGAGATTGCGAAAAGAATCGGTCTTGCGACGAGCACTAAAAAAGACAGTACCGGCATTTGTTTTATTGGTGAGCGAAAATTCAAAACATTTTTAAATCAATACGTTCATACTCGTGCAGGCCGGATTCGGGATCTCGACGGAAACACGGTTGGAACTCATGACGGAATTGCATTTTACACCCTCGGACAACGTAAAGGGCTCGGCCTGGGTGGCGAGGGCGATCCATGGTTTGTGGTCGCAAAAGATAAGGACGCAAATGAGATCATCGTTGCGCGAGGACCTGAACATCCGGCTCTCTACGCCAATACCCTCACCGCTCATGAGCTGAACTGGTTTGCCGGCAATCCTCCCACAAGCACATTTACCTGCACCGCAAAATCACGCTATCGCCAAGTCGATCAAGCCTGTGACGTCAAAATATTAGAGAACGGTCAAGTCTTCGTTACCTTTCACGAGCCACAACGGGCCATGACTCCGGGGCAATATGTGGTCTTTTATGACAAAGAAGTCTGCCTCGGCGGAGGAGTCATCCAGTCAGTGGGTCCGAGCCTTTATGATCTCTCTAAATAATCCGCTGGGTGCGCTCATCGAGCGCCGTGACCTTCACTCCCCACTCTTTAAACCAAGTGGCGAAGGTCTTTAAAAAGTAGTGCTCACTCTCGCGGTGTCCAAGCTCCATAATGTTAAGGCCAGAGCGCTCAGCATCGAGTGACCCATGATATCCCACTTCTCCGGTGATATAGACATCAGCCTTGTGCCCCTTTACGGATGAAACAAAGGATGAACCCTTGCCTGGGGTAAAGGCAATCGTTTCCACTTTTTTTGGAGTGTGCTGATTGGTTAAAAAGTTTTTTACCTTAAACACGGATTTTACGCGCTTTGCGAAGAGGGCGTAGGAAATGGGCTTCTTCAACTTCGCCACAAAACCATACCCCATCCCCCAAACCAAGCCCTTCATCACCGGACTTTGTTCTACGGGGTAAAGGTCATAAGCCACCTCTTCATAAGGGTGTTCAGCCTTCAGGGTTGCAATGGCAATGTCTTCCATTCCCGCAACCACGATGGTTTCAAGGCGCACTTCTTCTGTTTCTTCAAGAGCTCCCACTTTTCCAAAAAAGGGTGAGGCACCCTTCAGTGGCCTAAAATTTCCGACTCCAGAGATTCCAAATCCACAGCAGTCGTAGTTTCCAATATGCCCGCATCCGACCATATAGAGCGCATCTCGGACCGCTTCAAAGTGATCGACCGGAATGTAGGTCACGAGTTTCTTCAGAATCGTTTTTCCTTCTTCGGGCGCTTCCCAAACGCGGGCATAGGGCTCTGCACCCAAATCTTGAGCAAGCTTGATCATTCCGTCCAGAGCACAACGATCAAAATTGGTATGAGCTACATAGACACAAATATTTTTTTGAAATGCCTTTAGGAGGAGCGTGTTTAATTGATTCTCATGTCCTAGAATTAATCGATTCAGACCTCGCCCCTTTGGAAAAAGGGGTGGATGATGGATCACAATCAAATTGGCTCGAGTTTTCACCGCAAGTGCGAGGAGCTTGTCCGTCAAATCGACTCCAATCACTACGCCTTTTAGCACCTGGTTGGCGTTTGAGGTCAGGAGTCCGACCGAATCCCAAGACTCAGAGGCGGAAGTGGGAATCCTTGCTTCAATTTGGGCGATCGCGTCTTTAATCTTCATGGCCTCATTATAGAGATTTCGTTCCTTCAAATTCAACGAAAAAAGTTGCAAGCTAATGAATTTATTTAACATTTGTTTAATCTCAAGAATTCAGCTATACTCCGTGCCACTATGAGCGTCCAAATTGAATCCATTACAAATGAACGAGTAAGAAAAGAAGCGATCATGAAATTCCTCCCCACCAATCGCGAAGAGATGGCGTGGCGAGGTTGGGATGAACTCGATGTGCTTCTCGTCTCCGGAGATGCTTATGTGGATCACCCTACTTTTGGGATTCCCTGCTTAGGACGTTGGCTCGAAAAACTCGGGCTTCGAGTGGGAATTGTTTCTCAACCGAAATGGAAAGATGAAACGGATTTCCTCGTCATGGGCCGCCCTCGCCTCTTTATCGGTGTATCGAGCGGAACTGTCGATTCCATGATCAACAATTATACCGCGAACAAAAAGAAGCGTACTGATGACATGTACTCTCAAGGCGGGGTGGGCGGAAAACGTCCCGATTACGCGTCCATTGTTTATTCAGAACTCGCAAGAAAAGCATTTCCAAATACTCCGGTTGTCGTTGGAGGCGTTGAAGCCTCTCTTCGTCGACTTGCTCATTATGATTATTGGCAGAACCGTGTGCGCCCATCCATCTTGACTGAACTGAAAGCAGACTTCCTCGTTTTCGGAATGGGTGAACGCACCACAGAAATGATGGTCGAGGCCTTCAAAGCGGCCGAAGCCGAAGTAAAGGGACCTCTCTCGATTGACCAAGACGCTACGAAGCGCGCTCTTGATTATATCCGTACCCAAAGAGGAATCGCATTCGTATCTAGTAAAGATCATGCACGAGGCCTCGAAGGACGTCTCACGATCCCCAGTTACGAAGAAGTGCGCGATGACAAACGCAAGTTTGCAAAAGCTGCCTATTTTATTGAGTACGAAGCTTCTCCCTATAACGGCAAACGTTTGATTCAGTATCATGGCGGTAAAGCGGTAGTGATTAATCCACCTGCACTTCCCCTTTCTACAGAACAAATGGATGCGGTTTATGAAATGCCGTTCACGAAGGAACAGCATCCGATGTACAAACACCGCATTCCTGCGGCCGACATGATCCGTTTTTCAGTGAACTCAGTACGGGGCTGTTACGGTGGATGTTCTTTTTGCGCAATCACACTCCATCAAGGCCGAATTGTTCAATCACGATCCACTGAGAGCGTATTGAAAGAAGTGGAAGACCTAAACAAGGTTCCTGGCTTTAAGGGTATTGTTTCAGATATCGGTGGACCGACTGCAAACATGTTCCAAACCAGTTGCAAGAGCCCAGAGATTCAAAGCAAATGCCGTAAGCTTTCTTGCGTACACCCTAAAGTGTGTCCACAACTTCAACATGACCACACGGTGCAAGTGGACATGCTGAAGAAGGCCAAGAAAATTCCTGGAATTCGTAAGATCCACATTGCGTCTGGTCTTCGATACGATCTTGCTCTTTCAGATAAAAAAGCAGGACAAGAGTATCTCCGAGAATTAATCACCCATCACGTGGGCGGGCACTTGAAAGTGGCTCCAGAACATCTGGATGATGAGGTTCTTCACCTCATGAAGAAGCCGGGTCTCAAAAACTTCGACGAATTCGTAAGCTACTTTAAGGAAGTTTCAGAAGAAGCAGGGAAAGAACAGTATGTGGTTCCATACTTTATTTCGGGCTTTCCTGGTACCACTCACGAAAAGATGGAGTCGGTTTACGACTACTTGAAAGAAAAGGGCTGGAATCTCCAGCAAGTTCAAGCCTTCATTCCCACTCCCATGACCCTCGCCACTGCGATGTATTGGACGGGTTTAAACCCAATGAGCATGAAGCCTCTTTTCGTTGCAAAAGAATGGAAGGATCGCAAGATCCAGCAAGCTCTTCTTCAGCCACATAAGCCTCAGCATAAAGAGGTCCTCAGAGAGTATGAACGCGAGAAGAGAAAGAATCTCTCTCAAGGACGTCGGGCGGATGGATCAGAGAAACGCGGCAGAAGTGTCGTTGATGTACCGAAGAAAAAGCTCGGGCCTAAACTCTTACTCGATCAAAGATAATGTGCTGGGGGCCGCCCTATGGGGTGAGCCCCTATTCACATACGTGAAATTCGATCTCACTCACCGCAGTCTTGCCACCCAAAGCAAGATCAAGATCCCAGACCCTCGGCTCTGCCCAGTCTGAATCGAGCATCAGAAGCCGGTTTTTGCCTTTTGCCTGAAAGGCTGCGACCGCTAATACAGAATGCCCTCCACTATTGCGTTCGCCCACTTTTCGAGGAAGCCAAAGTCTGCGATCCATCACGGTCCTAGGCTTTGCGTAGTCGGCAATCGTGAGATCGGAATCGTACATATTCGGACCAACATTAAATGCGATCAAAACCGGAGTTCCTGCGAGCACCTTTCGTCCAACATAACTCTCTGCGGATTCGGTATCTGTAAATGTTTTCATTCCACACTTTAAACCGAACTCTTTCCCGTAAGCACTTAAAATGCCACGAATAGAGGTGCGGTGTTGGGTTGCGATGTAGTAATCATTGATGGCTCGCACGAGAAACTGCGTTCTCCCTTTTTCAGTGGAGAAGGTTTGCTTCAGTTGAGTATTCCCCACCATTCCATTCAGACTGATCTGCTGAAAAAGATCGTTCATGGCGTAGCCCGTACAGGTCCCATCGACTTGATTGTAGAGCTTCACAATCTTTTGAAAGTCACCCCTCGGAATCTCAAGGTCACTTCGATTGACGAGGAAGATTCTGGATCGATCTAAATCCAGAAGCATGAGCTGATCCAACTTGGTCCCGTTTTGAACCAATTGACCCAAGAACTCACCGGTATGCGCCTTGCTGTCGCCTGGAAACTTCAGAGTAATCGGTGAACCGACCCCAATTCGTGAAGGTCCTTGAGGAATGGATTGATCCACCTGTACCGAAACCGGTTCAGCCAAAGCCAAATTAGAAAAAACCAACCAGATCAAAGAAATCATAGAGACCCCACTCGCACTGAGTCATACCCGAGAGGCTCAGATTTAGCAAATGGGTAAAGAGTGGCCTATTTACGGGGATCGAAGGCTTCTCGAAGGGATTCCCCGATCAAATTGATCGAGATCAGCATCCACGAAAGCGCCACTGTGGGAGCGAGAAGCAACCACGCTGCATTTTGAATATAGGTCCGGCCCTGAGAGAGCAACTCCCCTAATGAGGGCGTCGGAGGCGACAAACCAAATCCCAGGTAATCGAGGACCGCCAAGGTTGCAATCCCGCCTGATACCGTAAACGGAGTTAAGGTCAGAATGGGCGTAATGGCATTCGGAAGAATATGGGTAAAGATAATTCGCCCATCCTTTGCTCCGGCTGCGCGGGCCGCCTCACAGAATTCACGATTCCTAAGAGAGAGCACTTGAGCACGAAGCTGAGATGCAATCCCGGCCCACGAAAAAAGCACGACGACCATGAGGGTGATCCAAAAAGAATCAGACTTCATGAGACCATTCACTAAGATCACCACTGACAAAAATGGAAGGATTTCAATCAACTCTTTGAGGCGTTCCGTATAGAAATCCGTGTTCCCCGCAAAATAGCCCTGCACACAGCCGACTGTCACACCGATCATGAAGCAGAAAATCCAAAACATGAGCCCGTAAGAAAGGGAAACTCGAAGACCATAAATGAGTCTTGCCGTCACATCACGCCCAAGCGAATCAGTACCGAGCCAATGAGTGCGAGAAGGGGCCACCATGATGTCGGGAGTTTGCTCAAGCGGATCCCAAGCGTTGAGAGGAAAAAGTACGAAAGTATTCTTCCCCGCTTCTTGATCCTTCTTCACCATATCTCGATAATCCACTACGAACGAATCCGTAATTCCAAAGGTCGTCGCAGTATAGTTCACGAGTGCCGGGAAATACCAAGCCCCTTCACGCTTTAAGAGGAGCGGTTTACTGTTTGACCAAATCTCTGCGGTCATTGAAAACAAAAACACACTCAGAAAGCCAATCAATCCGACCCATGCGCGCTTTTGTCTAAAAAAAGAATTCCATCGGCGAAGCGTGAGTGGTGAGAAATATTGAGATAACTTTTTCATATTTAACCCTACCCTCTCCCACTAAAATCAATACGAGGATCCACCATCACATAAGCGATATCGCTTAAAAGCTGGCCAAACATCACGACACCCGACTGAATCACGGCAACCCCCATGAGGACGTTATAATCCCGAGAATTCAGAGCCTCGATCATGAGTCGTCCCATACCAGGCAAACCGAACACGGATTCAATGACAATTGAACCCGCAACGAAAGCAGACAAAAATCCACCAATCCCAACCATCAAGGGAAGAATCGCATTTCGAAGTGCATGCTTCATGATCACTGACTTTTCAGAAAGTCCTTTTGCTCGAGCCGTACGAATAAAGTCGCTACTGAGAACATCCAGAAGTGAGTTCTTCATCAGCATCGTCAGAAAAGTAAATCCGCCCAGCAAAGATGAGGCGACCGGCAGAAACATATGCTTTGAGTAATCGACTACTTTTTGGGCGAAACTCAAGGTATCCCAATCATCGGAGCGTGCTCCACCGAGCGGGAACCATGCGCCCCCCGGAAGGATTCGATCAGTACAGAACACCAGCAGGAGAACCACCGATACCACTAAGGCTGGAATACTGTAGGCGATAAAAAGCACCACCGAGCTACTGACATCGAGCTTCGAGCCATCCTTGAGCGCCTTGATCATTCCTAAAAAGATACAAACGATGTAAGTCAGGAAGAATCCGGGCACACCAAATCCAATCGAGATCGGGACTCGCTCGGCAATGGTTTTAATCGCTGGCTCACGGGTTGCGGTCGAATCACCAAAGTCTAAAACCGTGATCTTCTTTAACCAGTTCCAATATCGAACAGGGACTGGCTTATCGAGACCATATTGATGCTCAAGCTCGGCCTTCAGCTTGGAGATGTCATCGACTGACATTGTTTTTCCACCCCCCTCGCCACCTCCGAATTGGATACGTGCGAGGACCTCTTGTACCGGCCCACCCGGCAGATAGTTTTGAACCGCAAAATAAACTGCAGTCATCAAGAAGAACATCGGGATCATCGTGAGCAATCGTCGTGTCAGATAAGCAAACATGAGCGCCTCGAATTACGGTTGAGCTGAATAAGTGGAGATCGGAGCCGTGTCGTCAAATTTCATGACCCACTTCTTCGCCTTAAGTTTATTGTTTTGAAACCCAGCAATGAACCCTGGAACTTCAAGCAAGAATGCATACGGTTGGTCGTCATAAATCAGGGCACCAATCTTCTGGTTCAACTTAAAGTGTTTCTGAACGTCCAACTCTGCTGTCGCTTGCTCAATGAGCTTGTCTGTATCTGGATTATTGTAACCGACAATATTTGAGCCTTTGTTCTCTGCAGATTTCGAATGCCAAATTTGCTTAGAGTCTGAATTCAAATTTCCCTTACCCCAACCCATGATCACCGCATCGAAGTCACGATTGTCCATGTAACCAAGAAGAGAATTAAATTCGAGCGCTTGAATATTTGCCGTGATCCCAGCTTTCTTGAATTGCTCTTTTACAATTTGGGCAATCTTTGCACGCATTGGATTTTCTGAGTTGTAACGAATCGTGAATTCAAACTTCACTTTTTTCCCGTCGATCATCTTAGACAGAGTGTTGTTGTGATCCAGGTCACTCCATCCATCCGCCTTCAAAAGCGCTAGACCTTGAGCCGGGTTAAACTTAAAGCCCTTTGTCGCTTGATCAGGGGCCGTATTTGGAGTTTTTGAACCAAAAGGTGACACGCATGGAATTCCTTCTCCGTGGTAAACCTTTTGAATGATCTCATCGTAGTTAATGAGTTGAGCAAGTGCTTGACGAGTCTTCTTACTCGCAAACACCGGACGACGAAGGTTCCAGCCAATGTAGGTCCAGGGTGCCGGAGCTTTCGTCATGAAATGCTGTGCCCACATTGCTTTTCCAGATTTTTCGTCTGTTCCAAATTTCTCTTTATCTGAGCCTTTAATGCGAGTCCCGTAAGTCTCCGCATTCATCTCATAGACATCAATCTCTCCCTTAACGAATTTTTCATAAGAAAGAGCGGAATCAGGAATAATTCTGAAAACGATGTTTTCAAAATTATGTTGGTTCTTCAGCTCTGGAACTTTAAATCCCCACCAATTTTTCTTCAGCTCAAGCTCAAGCTTTTGATCCCTTGAAAACGATTTCAAGCGGTAAGGACCACTGGTCACAGGCTCCATGATTCCTTTGGCTTTATTGAAGTCAGAAACCCCTGCGAATTGTTTCTTTTGAACAATGATGAAGTCATCCATGGTTTCATCCACCGTGTTCACGTTTGGCTTCTCTACGGTGAACTTAAATGTGAGTGCATCCACTTTTTCAAATTTATAGGCCTCAAAGTAACTGCGCTTGGGTGCTGCATCTACCTTAGGATCCATGAGCGTTTTAAATGAGAACTCTACGTCGTCTGTCGTAATGGGAGTTCCATCTTCCCAAGTGGCTTCTTTTCGAAGCGTAAAGGTTAATACCTTATGATCTTTTGAAACATCTACTTTTTCCGCAAGCTCAGGATACATTTGACCTGTTTCCTGATCGCGGTGGTAGAGGTGAGAGAACAAGAACTCAAGAACGTTTGTTGCATCCACATCATCCACGATGATCGGATTCAGAACTTTTGGGTTCCCTGCGAGTCGCAAATAAATGGTTCCGCTTTTTTTCGCATCTGGAAGCGCTCGGTAAGCTTCTCCCGCGTTTTTTGAATAAGGTGACGCAGCGAATGCGCTCCCTACGATTACAGTTCCACAAACGGCAAATGCTGCGGTGAGTTTTTTAAAGTTCACTGATCTATCCCCCTCAAAATTGGTACCTCATAAAGTCGCACGAATGAAAGTCTCGTGCAAGGATCTTGACATTTTCAGAGGCGCATTCATTCTATTAAATTGAAAATCGTTATTACCGGATAAACTCAACCCATTAAAAGGAGAAACCGACCATGATTGAAGTCTCGGGTCTCACCAAACTTTATGGCCCTCGAGCGGCCATCTCAAATCTTAACTTCACCGTAAATGCGGGTGAAATTGTCGGATTTCTTGGGCCAAACGGCGCAGGTAAATCCACCACCATGAAGATCCTGACCGGGTTCATGCCTGCGAGCTTTGGATCTGCAAAAATTAATGGCTTCGACGTTTTTGAAAATCCCATCGACGTAAAACGAAACGTCGGCTACCTGCCCGAAAATCCCCCCGTCTATTTAGAGATGGTGGTGGAGGATTATTTGGACTATGCGGCAAAACTACATGAAGTGCCTAAGTCGAAATTAAAGGCCTCAGTCGATAGCTCCATTGAACGCACAGGGTTAGCGCATGTGCGTCGACGCATCATCGGAAACCTTTCAAAAGGCTACCGTCAACGCGTTGGCTTAGCTCAGGCCTTAGTTCATGATCCCAAGGTTCTCATTCTCGATGAGCCCACGGTCGGACTCGATCCAGTTCAAATCATTGAAATCCGAGAACTCATTAAGGGACTTGCGGGCCAGCACACGGTCATTCTCAGCTCCCACATTCTTCCGGAAGTCACGGCAACCTGCCAACGCATCATTGTTATTAATAAAGGACAAATCGTTGCCCAGGACTCCATTGAGCGCCTGACCAATCGCATGCGGCAAGGACTCCTCTATCATCTGAACGTGAAGTCTCCGACTGCGTCAGGGATTCAAGCGCTGAAGAGCGTTTCTGGCGTGAAGGATGTCACCTTAGAAGGATCAAAAATCCTAGTCGAAGTCCTTCCAGATCAAGCAGAGCTTCGAGATCGCATCGTTGAAATTGCGGTCACTGAAAAAATGGGCGTATTAGAGTTCGCAGCCGAAAAATTGAGCTTAGAAGAAGTCTTCCTTCAGCTCACCACTCAGGAGAAAACCGTATGAAATTCAGTTTCAAAAAATCCTGGACGATTGCCGCAAAGGATTTCCGCACCTACTTCACCTCCCCGATCGCATACATTGTGATCGCGGGATTTCTCTTCATCATGGGATGGATGTTCTTCTTCAACCTATCCCACTTCAATCTACAAAGCCTTCAATACAAGCAATTTGGGCAAGGTAAGGGCGCAAGCCTTACTGAAGGAATCATTCGTCCGCTTTACGGCAACATGAATGTGATTCTTCTCTTTCTTGCTCCCTTCATCACCATGAGACTCTTCGCTGAAGAAAAGAAACTTCAGACGATTCAGCTTCTAATGACCGCACCCTTGTCACTGACTGAAATCATCGTCGGTAAGTTTTTGTCAGCGTTTTTGCTCGTCGCAACGATGATGTCTCTGACCATCGTTTACCCGATTGTCTTAGTGATTTTCGGAAACCCAGACATTGGAGCGATTGTCACAAGCTACATCGGCACGCTCCTCCTCTCCAGTTGCTATATCGCAACCGGAGTCTTGTTTTCTGCAATGACTGAAAACCAAATCGTAGCGGGCGCCCTCACCTTTGCAGCGGGCCTCTTCTTTTGGTTAATCAATTGGGCATCTCAGTCGGCAGGTCCTGTTTTCAGCGACTTTCTCGACTATTTGTCACTCATTCAACACTACAACAATTTCAGCCAAGGAATCATCGAATCCACTGACGTGATTTTCTATCTTTCATTCATTGGCCTTGGACTTTTCTTCACTCACCGAGTCTTGGACTCGTATCGCTGGAGGTAATCAATGAACAATCAAAAAGAACTCAATAAACGGTCCCTTTCGTTCGGAGTCAATTCAGTATTCATCGCTGTAGTGGTGGTGGCACTGGTGGGTCTCCTCAATTTCTTGGGGCATGAGTATCCGAAGAAAGCGGATCTCACTAAGAACAAGATTCATACTTTCTCAGATCAGTCGGTCAAGGTTGTGCAGGGCTTAAAATCTGAGATGACTGCATCCTTCTTCGGGGATATTGGATCTCGCGAGAAATACCGCCCAATTTTCGATAACTACAAAAAGCTTTCAAACAAGTTCAAGTTTGAGCTCGTGGACCCTAACAAGGAACCCACTCGCGCTAAGACCGCGGGGATCAAAAAAATGGAAACCCTCGTTCTGGGTTACGAAGGCAAATCGGTGAAGATCGAAGAAATCACTGAGGAGAAGATCACGAACGAAATCATTAAGATCACGCGTGATACTCGCTCCACCGTATGCGCCATTCAAGGGCACGGCGAAAACAGCTTTACTGATACCAGCGCGAACGGATTTGCTGCAGCAAAGAAAGGGTTCGAAGATCAATCTTATATCGTGAAGGAATTCACCCTCTCTCAAGAGACAAAAGTTCCTGCCGATTGCTCTGCTGTGGTCATCATGGGTGCCTCAAAAGCACTCTTTCCTGCTGAAATCAAAATGCTCTCAGACTACCTGATCGAGGGTGGACGTATGGTGGTTGCAATGGATGCAACCATTACGGCTGCTGACCAAACGAAGGAACTGAAGTCCCTACTCCATGACTGGGGTGTGGAGGTGAAGTCTGGGCTGATCATTGACCCAGTATCTAAGATGCTTGGCGTGGATGCCTCGGTTCCGATCATTGCTCAATTCAATAAAGAAAATGCGATGGTGAAAGACTTCAATGGTCAGTGCTACTTTCCATTCTCTCGACCCATTGATCTCACAAACCCAGCTCCAGAGGGGCTGAAGTCCGCATGGATTGGAAAAACCACACCTAAAGCTTGGGGCGAGCAGAACATGGCTGCGATCGCAAAAGGCCAAGTCCAGTATGATCCGGGCGTAGACCTTCAGGGGCCTTTGAGCACTGCCGTTTCCGTCAGTGGAAAACGTAAGGACTCTAAGGCAAGTAAAGAAACTCGATTGGTGGTATTTGGTTCCAGCCAATTCGCGAACAATCAATACTCACGCTTTGGAGGGAATATTGATCTTTTCCTCAACTCTGTCAGTTGGGCCATTGAAGATGAAAGTATGATCACGATTCGCACGAAAGAGGCGGAAGCGGGATCAGTTGAACTCTCTCAAAATCAAGGACTCGCAATTTTCTGGATCTGCGTGATTATCATTCCACTTGCGATTGCAGTCTTTGGAATCTTGGTCTGGGTAAGAAGAAAGAAACTTTAATTTCGAGGAGATTTTTAGATGAAACAACCGAATTGGAAAGTGCCCTTCGCACTCTCTTTGACTCTCTTGATTCTGGGTAGTTTTACTTATTGGCTCCAGTTCTCGCACAAGCCGAAGAAAGAACGGGCGGACTCTCAAACAAAAAAACCGATTCCCTATTCGAGCGACACACAGCAAATTAGCCACGTACGCATCAAGAGCGCACAAGGCTTAATCGAACTGAATTGTGATAGTCTTGAGGCGAAAACCTGTAAACCGGATGCTTCTGGCAACTGGAGTATCAGTTACCCTGAGAAACTTCCCGGGGATGTTCAATCTGTGAAGGATCTCTTAAGCAATGTAAACAGTATGCTTGCGACAGAAACCATTGACCTTTCAGACGAGCCTGAAACAAAGAGAAAGCAACTCTTAGAAGAGTATGGCCTCAGTGATGCAAGACGAACTTCGATCGGCACTGAGTTCATTGAAATCACTCTTGATAACGGGAAAAAATTGGCCGCATGGTTTGGAGAGCCTCATCCTGTCGGAGACAAAACCTTCGTGGGGGCTACTGAAAATGGCGTCATGAATGACAAAACCATTTTCCTGATCGCCAACTTCTATAAAAATAATCTCTTCGGGAAGACTTTGACCGTTTACCGCAGCAAAGATCTTTTTAGCTTTAATCGAGGCGATATCGACTCTTTTGAAGCTAAAACAAGCTCAGGAAAAATTGAAGGCGTACGGGCCTCTGGTATTTGGACGGTAAACGGAATGGCTGGCGATTACGATCGTATCGAAACCCTCCTCTCTTCCATTGCTCAAGCAAAAGCGAAAGAGTTTCCACTCGAAGCTGCCTACAAAGGCGCCAAAACAGCACTCTCTTATCGACTTCATTTTAAAACGGGCGATATTTCGCTCGAGGTCTTAGAGAAAACCGAGGGCGCGACTAAAGCAAAAGGTAAAACTCCGGCCAACCCAGGATACACTCACAGCTATCTGAAGTCAGATCACTTGAAGCAAGTCGTAGAGATTGAATCCGGCCTAAAGACTCAGCTCGACAAAAAACTGAATGAACTAAGACGCAATTTACTTCTCACTCAAACTGAGAAAGTGACGAGCACTGAAGTGAAGCTTGAGGGAAAGAGCTTTCCTGTTGCTGCTGACTTTCATTTTGATGGAAAAGCGTGGAGCCTCAAAAACAAGGACTTAAAACTCGACTCATCGAAAGTCGCAGGCCTCATGGAGCAGCTTTCTTCTGCACATTGTCCAGAAATCGTCAGTCCAGCCCCCCTCCAGGGTCCTGACGCTGTGATTTTGAGCATCGGAGATGAAAAGCTTCCAGCTCGCTTTCGCTACGCATTTTATTCCGTAGGCGGCAAATCCTATGCTCGTGACCTGAACTCTAAGGCCAATGAAGCCTTCAGTCTGGATGCGGGGCTTAAAAACTCGTTCCCTTTCGCTGCGGATTCGTGGAAACTGAAATAAATGGATGAGCAAGAAAATCAAGTGATCTCGGTAAGGCCCGGTCCCGTAAAACAGTTTTATCGTGATTTGGTGATGCTGCTCACTGAGCCCAGAGGGTTCTTCAAGGTCCGTTACCCTGAGGTCAATCTGACCTATGCTCTAGCGTTTGGAATCATCGTTAATTGGATTGCTGCCTTTTTTGATTGGCTCACACGCATGGTGAAACATGAGACCCTACTCGATGGCCTGAATCGAATGCGTCATCAACTGGAAATGCTCCCCTTTTGGAAGAACCTTCCGGATACCATTTGGGAACAGAACCCTGCACGGGATGCGATGTTCCCCGTATGGCTTGCGGAATTTTTTGGAATCATCCTTTCCCCGTTTCAGTCTCTGGTTCGATTCTGTATTTCTGGATTCATTTTATTCTTAGGCGCCTATTTTCTGATCCGAAAGAAGAGTGATCTGCAAGATCGAATCGACATTAGCGCCTTCATCAAGCTGACGGCATTTTCTTCCGCTCCCTACCTGGTTGCTTCGATTTTGGGCTTTCTGCCTTTGGGCTTCGGTGCCTTCATTGGATGGGTTTTCAGTATCGCGGTTCTTGTGATGGGTCTTACGACCCGCTATCGCATTTCAGGCCTTCGCTCCGTCGTGATCATCATTCTCCCTGGGGTCATGGCCATTATGGCCGTCTCTTGCTTGATTGGGGTCATTGCAGCTCTTGGATTTGGCCTCTTCGCAGCCCTTTTCGGTTCTCATTAAGTCTGTTAGGGTAGAGACACTATGTCTCAACCTAAATTCAGCATCACCACAGCGATCGACTACCCTAACGGCAATCCCCACTTGGGACACGCTTATGAGAAAATCGTCACCGATTCCTATGCGCGCTTTTATCGCCTCATGGGCCATGATGTTTTCTTCCTGACCGGTACCGATGAAAACGGACAGAACTTAGTGAAAAGTGCTGAAGCCGCAGGCCTCGATACGAAGACATTTGTGGATCAAAATGTGGCTCACTTTAAAGTGCTCTGCGAGCGCCTCAACATCTCTTATGATGAGTTCATTCGCACGACTGAGCAACGTCACCATGAAGCGGCCCATGAAATTTGGAAGCTGCTCGAAGCCAAAGGCGACATCTATTTTGGAACCTATGAAGGTCTCTACTGCACGAACTGTGAGGCCTATTATACCGAACTCCAGGCTCCCGATGGAAAATGCCCGGCCCATTATAAGCCCCTCGATAAAATCACTGAAGAGGGCTTCTTTCTAAAAACCAGCCAGTACCAATCTTGGATCATCGAGTACATCAAATCGAATCCAAACTTTGTAACTCCTGAGCTTTCAAAAAAAGAAATCCTCTCTCGCTTAGAGAGCGAACCGATGCGAGATCTTTCGATTACCCGACCGAGCAAAGGCTGGGGGATTCCTGTTCCTGGGCATCCAGAATATGTAATCTACACTTGGTTTGATGCACTCATTAACTACTATACCGCTTCAAAGCCCCGAGGCTTTTGGCCAAACTCAACTCATGTGGTTGGGCGTGATATCCTTTGGTTTCATGCCGTGATTTGGCCCATCATGCTTCATGCAGCGGGCATCCCGCTTCCAGGTCAAGTTTATGTTCATGGGATGGTCCTTGCCGCTGACGGTAAGAAAATGTCAAAAAGTCTCGGGAACGGTGTTGATCCCATCGATGTGGTCAATCAAGTTCCGGTGGATTCCTTCCGTTATTACATTCTTCGTGCAATCCCCTCAAACAGTAACGGCGCATTTGTGATGGAAGATCTTTTAAAACGTCATCAATCCGAACTCGGAAATGATTACGGAAACCTTCTCATGCGTGTCGTGAAGCTTGCTCGTAAACGGATTGGGGATGAAATCTCCAGCGATGGAATGAAGCTTGAAATGAATTTTGATTCATTTATTTCAGACATGAAAGATTCCATGGAAAAACGCGAACACCATCGTGCGATGGATCGACTCTGGGTCGAAGTGAATCGCGTGAATGGCTACATCAATGATCAAGCGCCTTGGGGCTTAAAGGACGTCGATCCGGAAGGTCGCAGGCGTTTCATCGAGGTGATGTACAATGGCCTTTATGGAATCGATGTGGTGTCTCAGGTTCTCGGCGCTTTCCTTCCTGAAACGGGCAGCAAAGCACTCGGCTCGATCGGTAAGAAATTAGGCGTGATTGATCTTTCTCCGAAGAACTACACCCTATCTGATCCACCGGTGTTGTTTCCGCGCATGGAACCCGCTAAGCCCGCATGAAAATGAACTGCTGCCTAAATGCCACTGGGGAAGCTTGAACTCACTTTAAATTAAAGGGTTGTTTTGGCGTTTGCGAGGCAGGATGCCGAAAGCAAGAGATAGGAAGTCATCGCCAAAAAAACCCTATTAATTTAAGGCGCTTACGCCCTTCACCCAACTCCTTGACACCCCCAGCCCCCCTCAGGTAACCCTTACGCCATGGCGATGGGGATTTTACAACAGGGGATGGTTGAGGTCGTTTGTGGAAGCATGTTCAGCGGGAAGACCGAAGAACTCATGCGGAGATTGAAGCGAGCTCAGTACGCAAAGCAAAAGATACAAGTTTTCAAACCTGTGATCGACCAACGCTACAGCGTGGATCACGTGCAAAGCCATGATGCCAATCGCATCATGTCTACTCCCGTGACTTCTGCGAAAGAAATTTTAGAAAAAATCGATGATAACACTCGCGTAGTCGGTATCGATGAAGCCCAGTTTTTTGATGACGGGATCGTTGAAGTCGCTCAAAAACTCGCTTATCGCGGAACCAAAGTCATCTGCGCGGGCTTGGATATGGACTTCCGTGGCCAACCGTTTGGGCCTATGCCTAAGCTTCTGGCCATTGCTGAAAGCGTCACCAAACTTTCTGCGGTATGTGTGGTTTGCGGTGCGGCCGCAACCCGCTCTCAACGGATGATCGCTGAGCCCGACGAAAGCACTGCATCTCAGGAACAAGTTCTGGTGGGTGCGCATGACTACTACGAGGCTCGATGCCGATTCTGTCATGAGCCAAATCCGATCGTTTCCTATCAGCCAGGGCTCTTTCCAAACGCTAAACAGAGCAAACTCTTAGACAAGAATGAAACCGCTTAAGGATTCGCAATTTAAAGAGCTCCAGTACACCCTCTCCGCGAGAGAACATCGCTACGGAGAACAAGTTCACATTCTTTCTGATCCTTTTCTGCACACACAGCTTGCGAAACTTTGCTCCATCGAGACTACACAACCCTGGATTAACGAGCTCATCATTTCGCTCTATTCAGCGTTGATGAAGACCGTGATCAATCAAGAGTTTCCACAAAAACAAGTGATCACCCACTCTCGAATGAGTACTTCCCATATGGAAGGGATTTTTGAGAGTCCCATCATTGATCCCAGTACAAAAGTTGTAAGCGTAAACCTTGCTCGAGCAGGAACCCTTCCGTCTCATACCTGCTATCATTTGCTCAATTACTTGATGGATCCCAAGCAAGTTCGCCAAGATCATATCAGTATCGCAAGGCAAACCGATCAAGCCCACCACGTCACTGGAAGTGCGGTTTCGGGCCACAAAATTGGGGGCCCTGTGGATGACTCAATTGTGATTATTCCAGACCCCATGGGAGCCACGGGAGCAACCCTGGTTGAGACTTTAGACCTCTACAAAACCTATGGCAGAGCCAAAAAATACATCGCACTTCTTTGCATCGTGACCCCAGAATACCTGAAAAAGGTTACTGAAAAATATCCAGAGCTCATTGTGTATACCATGAGACTCGATCGCGGTTTTTCGAGTGAAAAAGTCTTGAACTCAATCCCCGGAACATATTGGAGCGAGGAGCGGGGCCTCAATGATCAACAATACATCGTGCCCGGCGGCGGTGGATTCGGTGAAATCCTGAATAACGCTTATGTCTAAAAACCCACCTGAAGTGAAATATTTTGAGCCTCCCGTCTACATTGCTGAGGCTGACATTAAAGCCCGTGTTCGAGAGCTGGCCCAGAAGATCAATGCTGAATATGGGATGCAAGAGATCACTGCGATCTGCACCTTAAAGGGCGGCATCGTGTTTTTTACAGACCTTCTCCGCCACCTCAAAATGCCCGTCGTCTGTGAGTTTTTAGGAGTTTCCAGTTACGGCAACCACACTGAGTCTACGGGTGAGGTCAAGGTCACGCTGGATCTGAATGAACCTTTAATTGGCCGCCATGTTCTCGTGGTGGAAGACATTGTCGATACCGGCTTGACCCTCTCGTACCTCCAGGACTACCTCAAAATGAAGAAACCGGCCTCCGTGAAGACGGCCGCCCTCCTCTTTAAGCCCGAGGCACTGAAGACCCCAGACTTAAAAATTGACTATATTGGCTTCGAAATCCCGAATCGTTTTGTGGTAGGATATGGGCTAGATTACGCAGAAAAATTTCGAGGACTTCCCTACATCGGCACCCTCGAATAAGTCATAACGAGGGTTGGCATGAGTACTGAAAAAACAAAGATTGAATCCATTGCACCGGTACGGGTAGACCTCGCAGGTGGAACTGTAGATATTTGGCCACTCTACCTTTTACTGGATGCTCCCAAAACCATTAATTTTGGAGTGAGCCTCTTTGCAAAAACCACCATTGAATCAGAACCCTCACCTCAGCCCCAAGTGAGACTCGAGTCGATTGATCTTAAAAAGTCTCAAACCTTTTCATGGGAAGAAATTCTCGATGAAAAAACTACCGCGATCCCTGAACTTGATCTACCGGTACGACTGCTCCGATACTTTGCAAAAGAACACACGAACCCTCGTGCGCTTTCTTTCACGCTTCAAACTGAAGCAAAGAGTCCATCGGGTGCCGGACTCGGTGGATCCTCAGCGCTGAGCATCTCGATCATTGGCGCACTTTGGAAATGGGTCAATCCACGTACTCCGCTTGATTTGGAAAAAGATGGCGAGTTCTTAATTTCACTTACTCGCGATGTAGAAAGCCAAGTTCTCTATGGCCCCGCAGGTTTACAAGACTACTATGGGGCCGCCTTTGGCGGACTGCAGGTTCTCTCTTGGAAAATTGCTAAGAACTCGCGCAATACCCTTCCGGTTGAAACCTTAAAAGAACTCGAAGCCCGCACCCTCCTTTTCTACTCTGGAAAGTCCAGAAATTCGGGAATCAATAACTGGCAACTTTTTAAGGGACTGATCGACAAGGATCCGGCTGTTGACCAAAATTTTAGAGCGATTGTTGCAGCGACTGCAAAATTAGAGACTGCACTTTTGAAACAAGATTTTAAGCAAGTCGTTGAGGCTGTTCGCGAAGAGTGGGAAACCCGAAAGACCCTGGCTCCCGGAATCAGCACTCCAGACATGGATGCAGCCTACGCTCGAGCAAGGGAGATTACTGATCTTGCATTCAAAGTGTGTGGAGCAGGCGGGGGCGGATGCTTCTTTATTCTCCTTCCTGAAAAGAATGAAGTGCTCAAGGAAAAAGTGAAAAACGCAGTGCTGAGTAGTGGTGAGATCAGACTTCTCCCCTTCGAAGCCGTGCCTCATGGACTCACCGTAAAATCATGAGCCAAAAACGCTACCTCGGACTTGATCTTTCTGGAGCCAAGAACGCAAAGACTACTCTTGCGGTGCTTGAGTATTATCCAAAAGAGAAAAAGGTTTTCTTGCTCGACATCCATCAAGGCATCGGTGCGGATGAAACGGCAAGCTCTGATGAAGCGCTGATTGAAACCATCCTTGAACA
>CAIOKW010000163.1 GCA_903858975.1 Oligoflexia bacterium
AGTCCCTCATACTGCGGGGTAAAACCACAAGCGCTCGCAGTATTCACGATCAAAAGCACTTTACCACGGTAATCAGACAATGAAACTTCCGCCCCTAAATGATTCTTTACTTTAAATTCACTGATGTTCATGTCGTTTTCCTCCAAATGATTTTCTTGCCGCTCCCAAAACAATCGGGAGCACTGAAATAAAGATCACAATCACAATGACTTTATCTAAACGATTTGCGAGCTCGGTTTGCCCCAGATAGTAACCTACCCCCAGCAAGGAGTTGATCCAAAGGAGCCCTCCGAGAATATCCCACCTCAAAAATCGTGGATACTCCATTTTGGTAACCCCCGCTACAAAGGGAACAAAGGTTCTTAAAATAGGGACAAATCGGCAAGCGATAATGGCCGCAATTCCGTATTGGTCATAAAATCCCTTCGCGCGAAGCAAATGCTTCTTTTTAAAGAGCAGACCATCTTCACGATTAAAGATAACATCGCCCGTTTTTCTTCCGAGCCAATACCCCACCTGATCTCCAATGATTGCAGCTAAGCTGAGTGCGATCGCAAAACTAAAGATGGAGGCCCCGATGAGATGGTTTGGGTTATTGGGGTTATTCAATACCCCTGCCGTAATCAAAAGCGAATCACCGGGCAAAAAGAAACCGATCAATAATCCTGTCTCTGCAAAAATAATTGCCGTCACGAGAAAGATCCCGCCTGTTGAAAGCCAGAGTTGAAACGTATCGGGGTGATGAAGGGATTTAAGCCAATAAAGTAACATCATAGAGGTGTTTTTCCTTTTTCCAGATCGGAGAGCATATTTTTCAATTGTTCAAAATATCGAAGCGTTCTGACTTGCAATCCCTGGGGGACTTTAAAGCTCGCGACAAACTCTTTCCCACGCTTTAAGGCGAAATCTTTTTCTCCTTGGCCGACCATCACTCGAACCAATCGATCCATCGACCGTATCGCATTATCCCCATAAGCATACTGAAGCGCCCGCTCAGCATAATCGCGTGCAGTCTTTAAATTCTTTTGATCAAGGTACATTTTAGTTGCTGCAAAATAGAACGTAAATTCATGAGGAAATTTATCAATAAAACGAGAGTAGATTTTTTGAGCTGAATCAAAATCACCCTGCTTTACATAAAGGTGGGCAAGCTCTAAATTGAGGCCTCGTGAGTCTAATGAGGGATTGAGCGCTATCAGTTTCTGATAGGCATCGATCGCAGCCGTGCGCGCCCCCTTGATACCCTTTTCGTCTTTTAAGGCCTCTGCTAAATCCAATTTCATACTCTGGATGTCCGCAATCGAAAGCTCAATGTCTGACATCATCAAAGTCTTCGGATCAAGTCGCTTCTCCAATTCAGCTAAAATCGAGCCCACCCACTTCAACTCTTCACTTTTAAATGAATCCGTATTGGAGATCATCAAATCAGCAGCCTTCATCAGGAGGTTCGAGTCGAGGGTCGCTTTTGTTTTCATGATCTCATTCAAACGAAGCTTCACCTCAGACCAATTCACTTTGGATGCATCGATTTGAACTTGAATCTGCGCTAAAGTCACTTGAAACCAGAAATCCTCCGGCATGAGCGCAAGTCCTTTTTGAGCCATCTTAAGCGCATCGGCTTCTGCTCTTTGCTCCAATCGCAAATCGATGAGCTTTTTTAAGTCTGAAGCAAGCATCGCCTCATCCGCTTTTAATTTTTCGTCTAGAGTCTGATTGCGAGCTTCGTAAATCGCTTTTAAACGATGGGTCACCGGATCTAATGGGAAAAAGCCTACAATCCGGTCTAGCTCCACTAAGGCTTCGCTCCGGTCCGACTCTGGCGCTTTTACGGCGACAAGAGTGGGATATCCACCCACCTTAAACTGAGATTTCAGCGGGAAGGACTTCTCATCATCAGCATCCATTTTCAGGAACACAAACGTCTTGCTCAAGTCTTTAAACTTTTTTTTCGGAAAAACCGTTTCATTGTAAAGATTGCAGGGTGGACACCAAATTCCATAGAAATCAATGAGGATCGGTTTATGAGATGCTTTCGCCTCAAGCATTGCATTTTTTAGATCATTGTCCCAAAACCCATCTTCATCTTTTTTGGGCTTCTGACCTTGAAGGGAACGCGCCGGTTTGATGGTCTCGGAGGATTTAAACTCAAGCACTTTTAAATCGGAATTCACTTTTAGCGGAAATCGAAGCGATTTCTTTACGCAATAAGTTTTTGCTTCATCGCATAGAAACAGACTTGATGAAATCTCATCGCCCTCTTTCAACTTAAACTCAGAAGACCGAAACCCCACTCGCTTGAGCTCTGCTCCCCATTTTTTGAACGGAATTTTACCCTGGGTTGCTTCCACCGTCATCGGAGCATTCAAATTAAAATGATGGCCCACTGGAGGAACAAACTCCAAAAGCCAAGCCGGTACCTTTGAAGCGGGATCGAGCCCCACATTCACTTTGTAGTCAGGAACGTTGGCAGCCATTGCAGGAAGAGCAAATAAGATTGAAAGCAAAAGGGGTCTCATGCGACCCAAGCTTAATCCTGATTACTTCCAAATTCGAGCAATTTTAACATCGGGATAATAGTGGGACAGGATCTGATCTCGGGTAAAACCCTTCTCGCCCATCCTTTTCGCACCCCATTGACACATCCCAACGCCATGCCCCGAACCCTTGCCCCTAAAGAGCAGCGAGCGACCAATGGTCGTGAGCGTGAACCAGGTGCTTTTCAGACGGGCCGGATCAAGCCAATTCCGAGCCACGTAGGAATTCATTTCCACCCTGAGGTGCTTCTTCATATTCATTCGATCTACAAAATCAAAAACGAAGCCCGCCACGCGCTCGTCATTGATATGGGGTTCTGTTTCAGAAACCAGTTTAGTTTTTACATCCACCAAAAACCAACGGTTTGGGTCTTTGGTATATTCGGCAGGCCACGCTTTACGCCCATTTGAATCCTTTTGAATTCCGCTCCAGAGTTTCTTTTCGATGTCATGAAAGCTCATTCGATAATCCCAATTAAAGGATGGCGAATGACTACAAAATGGACAGGGAACTCCCCTTTTCATCCCCGCAAAGCGAGAGCCCCAGACCGTTTCTGGAGCCGAGGTCATGCCACCACAACTCGCATGATAAAAGGCTTTTATGGGCTCAAGAGCATGATTGCCTTTGGGTACCATGATCATTCCTTTTGTTTTCGTGACGAGTTGACTGGCCTTAGAATCGGCACGATCGAGACCCAAGTAAACTTGATCCTTTTGCGTGGACTCCACATCATACACCCGACCGCGGTCCTTCCTCATTTCATTCATTTGAAAAAGGGCATAAGTCCGTGCTGCAATAATTTGCGCTTCCACCGCAGGCTCTGCCCATTGAGAGTTAAATTCTCCATTCACGACAGACTCTAGGTATTTTTCAATATTGATATGATTCACCACCAAGCACTGAGGATTCGTGCGAACCGATTCATCGTAGGGAGAAAGGAGCTCCTTTGGGTAAACGACGATTTGCTCACGAAAACGCTTGTCGTTCACGGATAAAATGCCCGACAGACTTTCAATCAAAATCCCGGACTTCGGGATCTGGCGAGCCTTATTCGTCTCCGGCTGATAAATCACACTCTTTTTACAATCAATAATCCATTGATCCGCTCGAACATTTCCGAGCTCAGGCTTCTTTGCGAGCGAGAGGGCGAGATCGGTCCCGCGCACCGTCATCACGCGTCCCAGATTGGAAAGCTTCACACGAACCGTCTCAGGATTCATTTTTAGCTCACTGGCCAAGCGATTGGGATCTAAGGGAAGCGCAAACGCGGAAACGCTCAGTCCTAAACTGAGCGCGCCAAGCAATCCTTGCTGTACCTTTTGCCACTTCATCCGATGAAGATCTCCAAAGGTAATTGTGTCCTGAAATCGTGCGTTATATAAGAGTTATGATTTTGACACATCCCCTTTGCATCAAGAGATTTGACAAGACTTGTCTGATATTGGTAACACTAAAGCATCAAGGCATTTTTGGGGTGACGTACCAGAATGGCTAATGGCACGGTTTGCAAAACCGTTGTTTGTCGGTTCGATTCCGACCGTCACCTCCAACTAAAAAACCATCGGACCGCAAGGTTCGGTGGTTTTTTAGTTTGTAGGGGGCAAGGTCACGAATCGAACCCTGCGACAGGAGGACAAATCCGAAGGGATTTGTCCGGGTCGCAGCGTAATGACATTCTGACCGTCACCTCCACTTTTGAGACTCAAGTCTCACGCCAGTTTCAAAAATACAAAACGAGTCTCACTCAAGGGCACATTCCAAACAGGCTGTCCCGGTCGCCTTCAAACCAACCGTCAGGAATCCGGGCCATTTATTCTATTTGACCCATCTGTAAACTTAGTTTACACTGATGCAGATGGCTGCGCACGAGCTCAAATCTGATATCGAATTCATCGTTCGCGACCTCAAGCGAAATGACTTCGAATTGACGGGGCATGCCCGCAAAAGAATGCAGGAACGCTGTGTGAGCCGAGGCGACATTGTTAACGTCAGTCAAACTTTTCGTAAAATTGAAAAGCAGGACAGTGGAAAAATTAAGATCATGGGTCTTGATCGTTCAGGCGACGATCTGACGATTATCTGTGTTTACGAATCGGGCACGCTAATCGTGACCGTTTATTGAGGTGGAAAATGGCTAAAAAATTCGTCAAAGAGAAAAACTGGTACGGTCTCGAATACGTCTCTGTAATTCTTCCAATTAGTCGCGTCTCAGAAATACATGGTGAATTGGTTGACGCCAAAAGCTGGAGCAGTGCTGAACTTTTGGTCGGCCGCGAACTCATCACCAGAGGATACCCTATTCGAGGACAAGAGCTAAAGTACCTTAGGAAAACCCTAGGTTACTCACTGAGAGACTTCTCAGCACTTCTTAGCCTTTCACAAACGGCGGTCATGAAATGGGAGAAGAAAACCAAAAAGCGCCTTGACCCAATCAATGAAGTCGCCGTTCGTTCGATTTGTGCTCAACTGCTAAAACTGGAACTTCGAGCATGGTTCGACGAATTACGTGGCTGCGAAAAATCGACTCCATTCCAGGTGAAGGTTGATGAGGCAGCGTAATTTTTATGGATTCCGTGTTTAGAACTTTTATCAAAAACACCTGTTCATGCTTGCAGCCGATTGGTAGCGACGATATTCTCGTGTAAAGAGGAATGGAACTGTGGCGAAAAAGAGGACAATCACGAAAAAGCCGGCGCGAAAATCCAGCAAAAAACCAAAGCCTTCTCCAACGCCAAACGCGGACGTCCATCCCTGGCGCGTCTGCCCCTACGGCCAGCACCAAGTCATCGAACATCCCAGACATAATCCACCCAGCAAAACTCATCCTGCTGGTTCGACCTCGAATGTCCATTGGCATTGTGCTCATAATCCTTCAGGAAAGGACCAGCTCTACCCTGATGAAATCCAAAAAATTGCGGACCATCACTTCTCAAATTTAAAGAAAAAGCCGTGCCCTCTCGCCCTCGGCTTCAAGAATGGAGGCAAATACGATGACTTGATCGCAGGTTGGACTCAATACTGGAATGACATCCTCAAATCTTCCGATCCTTTGGACCCCAATCTAGTTAAAGCACTGATAGCAACTGAATCTCGCTTCATTCCAAACCTGCTCGCCGATAAGAAAAAGCAAAATAGTGCACGAGGCCTAATTCAGATTACGAACGGGACACGAAAGATCCTGGATGATCCCAAGGGAGAGATCAAAGACCA
>CAIOKW010000164.1 GCA_903858975.1 Oligoflexia bacterium
CGGATAGTTGTACCTGACCTAGACCCTCTTTGTCTAGATGCGGGGCGCTATTTAGCGCTTTCTTTTCATTGCCTGCTCAATTTCGCGGTTCTGAGTGCGCTTCTTCTGATCCTGGCGCTTATCGCCCTTCTTTTTCCCCTTTGCCAGGGCGAGCTCCACCTTGACGCGACCCTTCAGAAAGTAGATCTTCGTGGGAATGATGGTTTTACCATCCTGGGTCGTTGCCCCAAATAATTTACGAATTTGGCTGGCATGGAGCAGGAGTTTTCGTCGACGACGGGGCTCATGATTCCAAATGTTCCCGTGACTGTAAGGCCCGATGTGAAAATTAACGAGCCAAGCTTCAATGGTCGGTGCATTGAGCTCACCGCGCTTTTTGTGGGTGATTTCCACAAACGCATCTTTGAGATTCGGGCTCTGAGTTCGGATACTTTTGATTTCGGTTCCCTGAAGAACGACGCCTGCCTCAACAAACTCTTCCAAGAAGTAATCCGAACGGGCTGTGGGATTCGTGGCAATGATCTTCTCTGCGGCGACTTCACTCATGGGGTACCGCCACACCGAGACTGAGGATCAGCTTAAAGGCTTCATCCACTCGAAGACCACTTTCCATCACATCTGATTCTCGGACCATGAGATGAAAGCCTGCCGTAGGATTAGGAACAGTGGGAACAAAAATACTGATACATCCCGGCGGAAGACCTTTAAAGGCAGCTTGGCCAGTGACAAACGCCACCGCCCACACCTCTTTCCGCGGATATTCGACAAAGACCACACGACTAAATTGTTTTCCACCGTTACTAGAGACCGCTGAGAAGAGCTGACTGAGTGATGAGTAGATCGCGCCAAAAAATGGAATTTTTTCGATTCCTTCTTTCAGCCATTCAAAAACTTTCTTTCCGAAATAGAGGCGAGAGAAAAAACCAACTCCCGAAACGATCATGACGCCGACCAGTAAGACGCCAATCATTAAAAGCACCCGGATGGCGCCGGCAATGTCACTCGCAGGATTATTGAAGAAGATCCGAAAGGGAACATCCTCCATCCAACTCATGATTCCACCAAAGATCCATTGGAAGACAACGCTCACAATGAGAATGGGAGCCAAGACTAAAAGTCCGGCAAGAAAATGGTCCTTGGCAATCAGGAGTAGTTTCTTAATTTTTAAACGGAATGGCGACACTGAGGCCTCCTCCATACAACCAACCCGATACTTGGTAACTTGGGCCACCAATCGAATTTGGATCTGATTTTACCACATTTTGAGCAACGAGACGAGAGACTCCTGCATGAATTCGCCACTCCCAACCTCCTGCAGTGGGGTGAGTGTAGGCAAGTCTGAAATCATGTCGAGGGGGGTCAAGATAGTTTCCTACCCCTTTCGGGACATCTGAAAAAATAGAATCTTTAAAACGATAGCCCAGCTGAACGGAGTCGTCTCCCCATGCAAAATCAAGAGCCCCTTCTGGAACCAGCAAATCCCGAGCGGTGAATTGAGGACTCACCCCTGATGAAAAAGTAGAATTGCATCCAGCATTGTTATTACAATTCACCGGAATTGCCCCTTGGATCACGGCGGCCCTGGACTGGTAGCGACTCCAAAATTCATAGGAGGCACCATAGTGAAGCGTAAACAAACGAGTGACTTCCTGTTTTCCTTCGAACTCAAAACTCATCGGCTCAAAAAAAAGAGCGCTATTCGTAGTATATTTAAAATCAACACCCGCTGAAGTACTCGAGAAGATTCGCGCTCCGGCTTGCGTGCTTAAATCGAAACTCGCCTTATTTTCTCCGCGGTAAGTCAGGCTGTAGGAATCAAAAGCAATCGAGGCCTGAGGGATCAGGCTCGGCTTCACCTTAGCAGAGACTCGCTGATCCGAAACGGTTCCGGCTCCTGACTGTAAAAAAATAGTGGCAACAGAGTCTACTGAGAACCCAATATCTAATCCAATGCCAACTCGAAATCGGGGACTGAGATTCATTCCGCTCGTGAGCAAAACCCGCGGTCGCTGAGACTCTGCTCGATAGAGCGCAAGTTCAGGCTGATAGATATTCCCGGTATCCATTTGGGCAAGACCATCTAAAGGCAAAAAAGTCTTCGCGGCCACGGTGAATCGATTCTCGGGGTCGAGAAGCATTTGCACGCGCAAGGTTTGCGCAAGGGTGTCTGGATAATTATTTTCGACCGACCCGAGCCTTGGCGTCACAACCGTTGAAGTACTCGGGTTTTCAACCACCACGTTTGAAATAGTTGGGATCGATGGATGAGAATACTCCACCCCGAGTTCAATCGTAATTGGATGCGCTTTTGAAAGGAGCGCCGCCATGCTCGACGGGGTTTGAAGTTCACCTTCAAGAATACTCGCTTCACATGCCAAACTCACTGTCATAGCTACCCATACGGCAGCAAAAGTAACTAAGCGTGATTCCACAGTTTGATCCAATCTGCCCACTCCAAGCTTTCCGCTCGATGAGTTGGATCCACACCGCTAGTCTCGAGCGCTTTTTGCCATCGGGTACCGTTGAAGTTTCCTTTAATCATTTTCCTTCGATGCTTAAACCCTTGCTTCAAGAGGTCATTGAAGGATTTTCGTGCTTCTTCATCCTTGAGGGGAATTAAAGGGGTCTCTCTTCTGATCATATGGACCACCTCAGACATGACTTTAGGTGGTGGTCGAAAGGCTTCAGGTTTCACGACACACAAGCGCTTCACTTCCCATTCATTTTGAATATAGAGCGACAAGCTTCCTCGGTCTGCGGTTGAGGCTTCTGCATAAAGCCTCTTGGCAACTTCCGCTTGAAACATGAGAACCATTTCTGAAATTTGAGAGGTTCGCTCAGCCAGTCGGACGACAATGGCGGTCCCTGCAGAATAAGGGAGGTTCGATACTACGACCATCTTGCCAAGTGCATCGAGAGATTCATCACTTTGATCAAGGAAGTCTCCCTTTAAGAAAGTATTCACTCGAGACTCACCCGACCAAAATTCGATCAGCTCACGATCGCGCTCGGCTAGAAAAAAAGGCACATCAATGGGAAGGCGATTAAGAAGCGGGCGAGTGATCGCACCCTTACCCGGACCAACTTCCAGTAAGCCGCTCCCTGGATTGCGTTCAGCTGCCGTTAATGCTGCACTGACGATTTGCTCAATGACGCCTGGATCACTCAGGAAATGCTGCCCAAAGGCTTTTTGTTTATCAAAAGTTTTCATGATTCAACTCTCTGCGATCGCAAATGCATTTAGCTTCAAGAAATCTTGAGACATAAGTCCATGCCCCTGAGAGAAGCGAATAGCCCCGGCTGCTGCAATCATCGCTGCATTATCAGTACAATATTGAAGATCCGGATAAAGAACAGGAACGGGAGACTCTTCCATCAAGCGCTGACGAAGCCTTGAATTGGCTGCGACCCCACCGACCACCACGATCGACTTCGCTTTCTTTTCCTTACAGAGAAGGGTTGCTTTGCGAAGAAGCGGATCCAAGATTGCTTCTTGCAAACTTGCACACACATCAGGCAGTGCCTGAGCAAGAGAGCCTTCCATTTCTAAACGTTTAGCAAGAAGGAGAACCGCTGTCTTTAAACCACTAAAAGAGAAGTCATAGGAATCTCTCTGCTTTAAACCTCGTGGTAACTCAAAGGCATTTCGATCTCCTTTTTGAGCTTGTTCATCAATCCATTTTCCACCGGGATAAGGAAAACCAAGGATCTTTGCTGTTTTATCAAACGCCTCCCCGGCGGCATCATCAATCGAATGTCCAATCAGAGAATCCTTCAGCATCGTGGGCTTCCAAAATGCTGGCGCTTCCTCGATGTAATGAAGATTGGTGTGTCCGCCTGAAACCATCAAGAAAATTGCGGGGAATTCGATTTTTGGAGTTCCTGTCTTTGGGCTAGTTAAAAAGGCACTCATGAGGTGACCTTCCAGGTGATGAACGGGAATCAGCGGTTTATGCTTTGCATACGCAATCGACTTAGCAGCGGTAACGCCCACCAAGAGCGCGCCAATGAGTCCTGGACGATTCGTCACTGCGATCGCGTCCACGTCATCGATTTCCATTTTTGCCTGAGCTAGCGCATCCCAAATCACGGGCTCAATTTGTTCCAGATGATTTCTTGAGGCCACTTCAGGCACAACTCCACCAAAGGGCTGATGAAGTTCGATCTGAGAGAAGGTACTGATGGATAGCGGCTTTAACACTTCTTTTTCATGAAGAAGAATGGAGGCACTACATTCATCACACGATGTTTCTATTCCAAGTATAATACTCATTATTTAGTTTTAGTTCGCTTCTTGGCGATCTTTCCTTCGGCAGTCTTTGGAAACTTTTCCATCAAATCCGAATAGAAGGCCTTTGCATCATCACGTCTTCCCATCGCTTCGAAGCACTCTGCAATTCTGAGCAATGCTTTAGGATGAAAACTCGACTTTTGATACTTTTCAGGAAAGCGCGAGTAATCGACGATGGCCTTATTATACTGTTGCTTCTTAAAGTAACTCTCTCCACGAAGGTAAGTCGCCTCTTCTGCTTCTTTCCCTGACTCTGATGCTGAGAGCACTTGGGTGAAGTACATGATTGCCTCTTCGGAGTTATTGCTTGAAAAAGCATCTTTCCCAGCTTCAAACGGAGACTTCCCTTCGGGAAGTTTCGGAGTGTCTGGAGTTAAATCCTTCAATTGTTTTTCAAGGGCGACGATTCTTTCTTGAGACTTCTTGAGCTCATCGCCCTGAGCTTGCTCTTTTAACTGTTTTTCATGCTGCAGCTCTTCTGCAATTCCCGATACCCGCGCAAGCTCTGCACGAAGTTCATCCACACCGTAGTTCGCTGTATCTGGTTTCAAAATCGGAGTTGCACTCGGTGCTACGGTCGGCAAAGCATACGGAGCTTGGACCATAGGAGTTGCACTCGCTACCGGAGTTGCCGTGGTGGTTGCTGCTGGAATGGGAGCGGGGATCACGACGATGGGAGTTGGAGCAGGAGTCGCAGCCGGAGTGGCACTCGGAGCGGGAGCAAGCGGAGGAACGGGGGCCGGCGCAGGAGTGTTTGAAACCACCGGTGCAGGCACTTCAGTTTTCTTCTCTTTCGATCCCAAATCTTCGCTCTGTACCGTTTTTGTTTCGGATTCTTCAACAATCCCTCTTTGTTCATTCAGCTGTTCTCGGGTCGTCACACAAGACGAGAGCACTAAACAAGTCATCAAAAACACGAGAATTTTAGGGAAATGTTTCATGTCCCTAGCTTCTCATTTTTTGGGAAGTTTTCAAACCTAGTTTGAAGGGGAAGAAGGAGCCTGGGGAGCCGGCACTGTCACGCTCGGCTTTGAACCTTGGGAAGGAGCATCCGTGGGGGATGGAGTCGAAATAGGGGTCGGCTGATAGGAGGGGTCTGCGAGGGGATCCCCTGGAACCGTCTCACGTTTAGCGCCATTTTTAATGGCTTCAAACTCAGCGCGCTCAGCATAGCTGCGAGCTTCGTCGGCGAGCTTCTTTGCAATTTGGAAGTTTTTAAACCGGTATTCGTGACGCGCTGACTGCCCCACTTCATTCGCCATGCGGTAGAGTTCTGGCGCTAAGGTATCCGCATTGACTTCCTTGGCTGCTCGAATACTCACCTCCATGTTCGACATCTCTTGGGAGGGTCGAATGGCGGTGACGGAACAGCTGATTAAAAAAAAGGGGGCTACTATGAGCCCCCTTTTGAAATTCTTTTTCATCATTTAGCGAGAAGTGATCGCGAAGTTCGCACGACGATTTTTCGCGTGTGCTTCATCAGTCATTCCGTTATCAATCGGCTTTTCTTTGCCGAAGCTGATTACAGAAACGCGCTCAGATGCAATTCCAAGGTCAGAGAGGAATTTTTTCACTGAATTAGCGCGTTTTTCACCCAAAGCTACATTGTATTGAATTCCACCACGTTGATCGCAGTGACCTTCAACCTGAATCTTCAGAGACGCTTTATCCTTTAGGATTTGAGCATTAGCTTTCAAAATAGTTTTTGCTTCAGGATTCAGCGTATAAGCATCATAGCCAAAGTGAATGGTTTGAAGTCCCATTGCTTTTCCAGTGTCTGAATCTCCCATGTTTTGATCTGCATTTGCAGCAGAAGGAAGATTAGATTCGTCAGTCTTTGGCTTCTTAGAACATGCAGATACTGCGATCGTAGCAGCCAACATTAACATGACTAGTTTTTTCATTTATTTCGTCTCCTCAGTAGTTGTTACGGTAATTTAATCCTTTTTTACCCATTCCTGCAAGAGATCATCGTCAAATTTGTGCGAGGCTGCACAACTCCAACTCTCATCAGGAATCCAAGCAATCCGTTCCCGCTCACTGAGTTCAAGAAACTTCTGCTGGCCCGTAAATATATGTAACGCGTCAAGCTTGCCGGCACCCAAAAGAAGATTGAGGAGTCTCGGCCCCCCTTCAATCATTACACTCTGAAGCGGACGTTCAAACGCGAGAGAATCCAAGGTCTCACGAAAGGCAGCAGCCAGATCGGGAGAATCCGGTGTGACCGGAATGGGAACGAAAATCTCCGAACTCACTCCCGAGTGCTGCGCCAAAACCGATTTCGACACCAGTACCTTAAACCCATCTAAAGACTCCACCGGGAGGTGAAGCAATTTCCCCTGAGGATCAAACACAAAACGAGTTGGATTTCTATGGTGAGGATAGGCGCAGTCCCTAACAGTCAATTTCGGCTGATCTTTTAAAAAAGTCGACGCCCCCACAACAATGCAATCGTATTTTTGGCGAAGCCAATGGGTGTAGGCTCTGGATTTCTCCCCGGTAATCCATTTTGAATTTCCATGAAGGTCTGCAAGATGCCCTGACGGCATCTGCGCCCACTTCCCGATCCAAACGGTTTTTTGAGTGGAACGCGTTTTAAAGAACGGATGGTTCAGCGCTCGCGCCTCTTCATCTAGAACCTGAAGTTCAACGGTCTTTCCTGCAGCCCTGAGTTTTTGAATCCCCTCACCATTCACGCGAGGGTCCGGATCCAATGCAGCAATGACAATTCTTGGAATCGGCGATTTCAGTAAAAGGTCCACGCAGGGCGGCTGAAATCCAAAATGGGAGCAAGGCTCGAGCGTCACATAAGCGGTCACTTCTTCAAGAGTGGTGCCACTCGGGATCCGAGAAAAAGCATCGCGCTCTGCATGAGCCTGGCGATACGCTTGAGTAAATCCACGTGCAATTTCCTGCGTTCCTTTGACTAATACGCAACCTACGGATGGATTCGGCTGACTGAGTCCCGTCGCATTCATCGATTCGATCAGGGCTTGCTCCATCCAATACTCATCCGTATGCAGTGGGAAGAGTGGCTCAGGATGAGTGCTCAGTGTTCGATCAATTCGCCCTGCAAGACTATAACCTGGCTTTAGGTAACCCTTCATTGGCACAAGAATCGCAATCCTTCACTGGCAAAACAACTAAAAATCGAAAGGAAAATCATTATGAGAGACATTAATCGCGTTATGCTGCTCGGCCGACTCGGAGGAGATCCCGTTCTTCGACACACCAAGAATGGAACAGCAGTAGCAAACTTCAGTCTGGCGACGGAAATCTACAATCGCAATAAAAACGAAAGCGAAACCACTTGGCATCGTATTGTCACGTGGGGCAAGCCAGCAGAACAAGCTAACCAGGAGCTCAAAAAGGGTATGGCCGTTTTTGTGGAGGGAGGAGTTCGGGTCCGTAAATATCAAGACGACGAAGGAGAGTTTCACTACATCCACGAAATTCATGTGGATCGAGTGAATTTCCTTCATCGTAAAACGAAGCTCAATTCAAACGAAGATGTGGTTGCGGAGACCCCGAACCCAATCGAAGAGTTGCCGCACTAATTATTCGGCCTGACGAACCAGATCACCAATCATAATCGCCTGGGGCAAGAGCGCTGGCTCTTGCTCCATAGAAACAAATCGATCCGCTCGCGCAATCGCGGTTTTATCGTCTACATGAATCACTTTAATTCGGCCTACGGGGATCACATGCTCGCCAGCAAGTTTTTCAGTGAGATTATCGAAGCTAGAAATCTTACGGTACACATCAAGCACGGCGCCTTTTTTTACGCCCTGATTGGATCCCATATTAATAAAAATGTCTTTGGGTGGCGGGCGATCCGACTCGCCTAAATCCACAGATCGAAATACTTCATATACACTAAATTCGGCTGAAAGCGCTCGAAGGGGAATCATCGCTTGAAAGATGAATCCAAAAATGACCACGGCGGCAATTCCTAATTTGCTCATAAATCTTCCTCTCCATGAGGTTTGGGGTTCGCCACTCCTTGGTTTTAAATCGAGCATCCATGCCCATAGTTCCTATCGGGTCATTACAGACACAGCTTTACTAAAAAAGATGAGCACCTCTCCCGCAGATCTTAAGCATCATTATTTTGACGCTTTATTGACCCAGACCCTCACCTGCTCAC
>CAIOKW010000165.1 GCA_903858975.1 Oligoflexia bacterium
CGATCAAAGGCGCATTCGAAATCAAAGGCTTTGATGAGGTCATCATTGCAACAGGTGTAAAACCCCGCAAACCAAGCATCCCTGGAATCGACCTTCCTCATGTTTACTCTTACAATGATCTCCTTTCAGGGAAAGTAGCTCCGAAGCACATTATGGTCATTATCGGCGCAGGCGGTATTGGCGTCGATGTTGCGACCTACATTTTGAATCGCGATTCGAAAATGGATTACGATCCAAAAGAATTCTTCAAGCACTGGGGAATTGATCCCCAACAACGAAGCGGCCTGATTCCAGGATTTAAGCCAGAACGCACCCGACTCTCGGTCACGATTCTTCAACGAAGCCAAGGAGGCATGGGCCGCGGCTTAGGAAAAACCACAGGATGGATTCACCGTATCGATCTCAAGCGAACCGGGGTTCGTTACCTCAATAACTTGAGCTACGAAGAAATTACGAACGAAGGCGTACGGGTAAAATTTAAAGACGGCAAAACCAAACTCGTTCCTGCTCAACAAGTTTTCATCTGTGCAGGTCAAGAGTCTGAAAATAGCCTAGTGAAGATCTGTGAAGAGGGGAAGATTCCTTATCGAGTCATTGGTGGAGCAAAACTTGCCGGTGAACTCGACGCCAAACGAGCCATTCGAGAGGCTTGGGAACTCACCCGAACAGAACTTCGCTAAATCTCAAGACTCAGATACTTCACTCGCTTCACCAGATCTCGCAGTTCAGCAGCTTTTTCGAACTCGAGATTTTGGGCCGCTTCTTTCATTTCAGTTTCCATTTTTTTCAAGGTACTGGAGAGCTTGTCGAGACTCACAAAACGAGGCCCCAGCAATTGCTTGATCGCATCGACTTTCGAGAGCTCATCGACATAATCCAGCATCTGATTTTGCATTTGGTCCTTCAGCGTTTGAATGGACTTAATTTGACCTTTAGCCGCAATACTTCCCCATTGCCCTTGGCCTAAGACAGAATCACTCTCGGTCTCAATTCGTTCTGCGATTTTCTTCTGAATGGTTTTAGGAGTAATTCCGAACTTCAAATTATGTTCTTCTTGAATCGCCCGTCTTCGCTTGGTTTCCCGAATGGCAACAGCCATACTATGGGTCACCTTATCTGCATAAAGGAGAACCAGGCCATTCTCATTTCGGGCCGCTCGACCAATCGTTTGAATCAAGGAGCGCTCAGATCGAAGAAAACCTTCTTTATCGGCATCTAAGATTCCCACCAATGAAACCTCTGGTAAATCGAGCCCCTCTCTCAAGAGGTTAATTCCGACCAAAACGTCGAAGGTTCCCATCCGAAGGTCCCGAAGGATTTCTACGCGCTCAAGCGTCTCAATATCGGAGTGAAGGTACTTCACTTTGATTTTCTTTTCCGTGTAGTACTTTGTGAGGTCTTCAGCGAGGCGTTTGGTGAGGGTGGTAACGAGAACCCTCTCCTTTTTTTCAATTCGCTTCTTAATTTCTTCAAGCAAGTTCTCGACTTGGTTTTGAGCGCCCCGAACTTCTACCACTGGATCCAAAAGCCCTGTCGGCCGGATCACCTGCTGAGCCACTTTCCCGTCTGTGAGCTTCATCTCGTAATCGCCCGGCGTTGCCGAGACATAGACACATTGACCGAGTATTTTTTCCCACTCCTCAAAATTGAGGGGCCGATTATCAAGAGCCGAAGGGAGCCTGAATCCGTGTTCAACCAGATTCATTTTTCGTGCGCGATCTCCGCGATACATTCCCCCGATTTGAGATACCGTCACATGACTCTCATCTAAAAAACAAAGCCAGTTTTTGGGAAAGTAATCCATCAAGGTCGGGGGTGGCTCACCCGGTTTCCTGCCGGTAAGATGGCGAGAATAATTTTCAATCCCTTGGCAAAATCCAATTTGTTCCATCATCTCGAGATCAAACTGGGTTCTTTGTGCAAGTCTTTGCGCCTCAACCAGTTTGTTTTGAGATTTGAGTTCTTCGAGCCGCTCCTGAAGTTCCACGCGAATCGAATCCATGGCTCGTTTTCGATTATCTAAAGTCGTCACATAGTGACTGGCTGGATAAATGGTCACGCGTGGAATTTTTTCAATTCGAACCCCCCGAAGTGGATCGAAGGTAGAAATCGCTTCCAGCTCATCACCGAAAAACTCAAGCCGAACAGCCACCTCTTCTTCATAAGCCGGATAGATTTCAACAACCTCACCCCGAA
>CAIOKW010000166.1 GCA_903858975.1 Oligoflexia bacterium
CCAAAGTAGTGCGGATGAAAAAATTCGCTTTGAAAAACCCCTACAAAAACTTGCATTCCACAGCATGGGCGTGATCAGTTTCTTATTCACCTTCACCTTCCTTCGCGACCTCCTTGCGCTCCCCTTTTTGATTTTTAATCAACAGCACTGGCTCTATGGCGCAACTCCTACCGAGGTAATCCTGACTTTAAGCCTGCTTTGTTTATGCTGGGGACTTTTCAACGCTCGATTCCGCGTGGTGAGTCCTCGTATTGAGATCCCTATTTTGAAGCTCCCTGAGGCCCTTTCTGGCCTTCGCATTGTCCAATTGAGTGACGTCCACCTTGGCACAGGACCAAACACCGAACAAATTGGAGCCCTCGTCGATCGAGCACTCAGTTTGAGCCCGGACATTATTGTACTGACGGGAGATATCATTGACGGAGCCACTGCCGAACTAAAGGCCGAGCTCCATGAACTTTCCCGACTCAAGGCACCCCATGGCGTCTATTTTGTTCTCGGGAATCACGAGTGCTATTGGAACCATGAAAACTCTATAGCAGCCATGAAATCCATCGGTGTCACCACGCTTATGAATGAAGGGGTGGAATTCCAAATTCGAGGAGAGTCGGTCTACATTGCGGGAGTAAACGATCCAGCACTTACCCAATTTAAAGGCAAGGGACCCGAGATTCCAACTCCCCCGGCGAACTCCAGCTTTAAGCTGCTCTTGGCTCATCAACCTCAAATTGCTAAAAAAGTGGCCGAACATCCCTATCACCTTCAACTTTCGGGTCACACCCATGGCGGCCAATTCTTTCCTTGGAACCTTTTTGTAAAACGAATGTACCTCCATCCCGGAGGCATCGGCAGGATCAAGGACCTCTGGGTCTATGTCAGTCACGGAAGTGGTTACTGGGGCCCTCCGATCAGGCTCGGCACGGATGGTGAAGTGACCGAGATCCTGATTCATCCAGAGACGCAGGCCTAGGAATTACCCATGCTACAAATACGCGGTCTTGGAAAAAGTTTTGGTTCTAAAGTTCTCTTCGAAGATGCTGACGTATTTTTGGGTGAAAAACAAAAAGTGGCTTTGATTGGTCCCAATGGATCTGGAAAAAGTACGCTCATTAAACTCATCCTCGGACAAGACCATTCAGAACAGGGTGAAATTCAAAAGGGAAGACACGTCCGCATTGGACACCTCGCTCAAGAGCTTCCAAAATTTGAAAATCGAACTCTCCGCGAAGAAGTCATGCGACTGGATGGAAGACGCGAAGAAATATTAAAAGCAAAGGCGGAGCTAGAAGAGCTCCTGACGACCGATGCAAGCGAGACCGTACTTTCGCAATATGCACGTATTTTGGAGGAATTCGAACTTTTTGATGAGTATCGACTTCCTTCTCGTGCAGAACAGATCATGGACGGCGTGGGCTTCCAAGCAAAAGACTATGATCGAAATTTAAGCGAATTTAGCGGTGGCTGGCTCATGCGCGCGGCGCTGGCCCGAGTTCTATTGCTCGGCCCAGATCTCTTAGTCCTCGATGAGCCAACCAATCATTTGGACTTGGAATCGCTCCTTTGGTTAGAAGAATTCCTTAGATCCTATCCAGGATCGCTCTTACTCGTGAGTCATGACCGCGCTTTTGTCAATCGACTGGTCGAATCGGTATGGGAAATTGATCAGCATAAAATCAATGTTTACTCTGGGAATCTCGACGCCTATGTCGTTCAAAAAGAAGAACGCCTGAAAGTACTTGAGGCTGCGCGCGCAGGACAAGAAGCGAAAATTGCTGAAATGAGAGCGTTCGTAGACCGCTTTGGGGCAAAGGCCACCAAAGCCCGGCAGGCACAAAGCCGGATGAAACAAATTGAAAAAATTGAAGCCACAATGACGGATCTTCCCGAAGAACGTCAAAACGTAAACTTTAGCTTTCCGTCCTGTCCGCCCAGCGGCAAAGAAGTCATCACTTTTAAAAAAGGCGCGGTTCGATTCCCAGATAAAACTATTTTTCAAAACCTTGATTGGATTTTACCCCGTGGAGCACGAGTTGCAATTGTAGGCGTGAATGGTGCTGGGAAAACCACACTCTTAAAAACGCTCGCTCATCAGTTACGCCTTACCGAAGGAAGTATTAAACTCGGCCACCAAGTTCAAATCGGCTATTACTCACAAATGCAGGCCGAGAGTCTAGATTTAGAAAGAACTATTCTTGAGGAACTCGAGAATACAGCTCCCCAGCTTACTCTTGCTCAAGTACGTGGCGTCGCAGGTGCATTTCTGTTTACCGGTGAGTCCGTCTACAAACGGATTAAGGTGCTCTCAGGAGGAGAAAAAGCACGCGTCGCGCTGGCAAAGCTACTGCTCACTCCTCATAACTTTCTACTTCTCGATGAGCCTACCAACCATCTTGATGCTGAGTCGAGAGGCGTCCTCTTACAAGCATTGACCGAATATGAAGGCACTCTGTGCTTGGTTTCCCATGATCGTGACTTTGTGGCGCCCCTGGTGGATCAGCTACTTGAAATGAATGGGGGCGAAGTGATCCCGCTCATTCAAACCTACGAAGAGTATTTGGCAAAAAAGATTCAGGAGACTCGCGACCGAATTAAAACAGGTGGCTCTTCATCCCAGAAGTCCGAAAAGAAGGAAGAACCGACCACAAACAAAAAATCTGAAAAGCCCTCCAATAATCAAATCAGAAATTGGAACAAAGAGTTCGCAACTCTAGAGGGCGAAATTCTAAAACTCGAAGAGAAACTCGGAACTTTAAACCACCAGCTATCCACTGAAGATTTTAGTTCTAATCCAAGCGAACTAAGAAAGCTGATCGATGAACAGAGTGAAAAACAAATTCAGCTTGATCAAAAACTTGCCCGATGGGAAGAAGTGGGTGGCTTAATTGCTCAATGGGGATCCTAGTTTTTCGCAAGCTTCTTGGTGAGATTAATCGTATTTTCCCAAGCAGCCTTGCTCTGAACTTTTGAATCACCCTTTGCTTGGAAACCAGAATATAAAGCGATATATCGCTTCATCACGGCTTGAACATATTCCTTAGGTTTCTTATTTTCAGAAATCATTTTGCGAAGTTTCTTTGGTCCGACATTATAAGCGGATACATAAAGTCTGCTTGCTGAATCGAACTGATGGCGAAGTTTGTCCATGAGGGCCGCTCCAATCCATACATTGACTTCAGGTTGATAGAGAGACTTCGCTCCATGATATTCAAGATCATAAAGTCCCGCAATCCACTCAGCTGTTTTTGGGAGAATTTGCATTAAACCGATCTCACCCACAGTGCCTTTTCTCTTTGGATTAAAGCTACTCTCATTTTGAATCACAGCCATCAAAAACACAGGATCGAGCTCGAATTCATTTGCGGCATCTAAGATCGCCTCAGAAACAGCACCGGATTTTGATTTAAACTCTTTAGGGAGAAACTTAAGGGTTGTGGCCTTAACAAAGTTTTGAATGTCTTCTGTTGCTTCATTCTTTCGAACCACTTTGCGCTTATAAGAATTTCCTAGAAGTTCCTTCGCGTGACTCAAACGAACTTCACTCGGAACACGATCGACTTCCTTTGCAAGCGCTGGAGAGATTAAACCAAAACTCATCATCAATACAGACAGTTGAAGGAAATTCTTGATTACCATACTCTTAAGTAATACAAGCTTCGGGCCAAGTTTTAGTGATTCATTTCGCGGGTCTTTTAAGCAGCCTAAAACCCAATGTGTACATATTCTATGCAGGTGTCAGAAACAAAATGGACTCGACCGGAGTGATAGAAAATGAATTACTCGCTCGTCGCGCGGCCTCGTTTTGGAATAAACGCTTTAGGTTGGCTTTTACCCAGCAATTCTTTTAATTGACTGATAGAATCCCCATTTAAATAGGTAAACTCAATTCCCGTTCCTTTGGGTAAGGAATCGGATGCATTTCGCCTCACCCAGCGAACAATACCGCAGCCCTGAAGCACCTTTAAACTATCTTCCACTACCACTTCAAGCTGTACTGAATCGCCGATGGCGTAATCGACCTGATCCTCGATATAAATGCCCCCTCTTCCCAAACTCACGTGTTCCTCAGATTTAGCAGCAAGTAATTTTGAGGGTAAAGGCGTGGGTTCCACTTTGAGACGATCCTCAAGCTGCTTCATCAGGAAAATGACCCGTTCAAGAAGCTCACTCACATCAAAGGGTTTAGAAAGTATGGCATCCGCTCCAATGTCATAAGCCGCATCGGTCGACAAATCGGAGAAGCCGGTAATCAGAAGCACCACAGGCGTGTTCCTTTCTAGCTTTCGAAGATTCCTTAATAACTCAATCCCATCTCCGCCGGGCATCCGAATATCTGAAACCACCACATGGACAGGCTGCTGTTGAAGTAAGGCAAATGCCTCGGTACCATTTGAAGCTTCAAAAACCGTGGCTCCTTCCAACTCAAAAACATCGCGCAAGATTTCCCTGAGCATGGGCTCATCATCGACTACTAGAACGGTTTTTGACCCTAATAAAGACATACCAACCCCCAGAAATTACCTTCCCCTTATCATACGATAGGCTGGATTCAGTGGAGAGAAAAAAGCGAGGATTCGATTAAAAACTACGATTTTAGTTGAAGAAAAAGGAGGAAAAAAAACTGAAACTCAAGGAAACTAGAGCCATGATCACTTCTCCGCACAAAACCAAGGTACTCAACGCCTTCCTCGATGCCTTAACGTCTGAGTTAAAGACCATGAAAGATTTTGCACGATCGGCTAACGAAGATGCCACTCATGAAGAGGCGCAATCCGAAGATAAACATGACACCCGAGCGATTGAAGCTGCATACCTCGCTAAAGGCCAGGCAAAACGAGTGAACGATCTTGAGGCCACCCTCCGCGAATTCCAAAAACTACTGGAGTCCCCTCCTCAGCAAAGGGATCGCGTGAGCAGTGGCTGTCTTGTGAAATACGAATGCGACGGTGAAATTCTGGAGTCCCTTTTTTCCACTTTTGGGGGAGGGACGCGCATCGAATTTGAATCTAAAATCATTCAAATCATTAATCCCCACTCCCCCCTTGGAGAAGCACTCGAAGGTTTAAAAGTGGGCGAAGAGGTAACCTTCGAAACCAAAAATCACGATAAGAATTATCGTATCCTCGAGATCAATTAAGCACTTCGTTTGAATTTGATATGAGTCACTTCGCTCGAAAGCTGACGCATCTCATTCCGTTTTAAAACCAGAAGAATCCCAGACAGGGCTCCTAAGAGGAACGCGGGCATAGCACTCCCCCCAATTAAAAATAAATGCGTTAGAACAGCCCCAATCATGGTGCATACTAATAACGTAGCTCCTACGGGCGCGTACGCGGCGGAAAACATGAGAAGTCCTGAGACGAGCTCAATTGCCCCGGTGAAATAGCGAAACCACTGCCCAAGGCCAATTTGCCGAAACATCTGAACCATGGCTTCAACACCGGTTAACTTTGCCATCCCTACCGAGATAAACACCATCGCTAGAAGAATTTGAATCGACCACATCGTACCTTTTCTTACTGTTGAACCTTTCATAAGCGCCCCTCGCTGCTTTCATTAAAGCTAATTCTTTAGAAGCAAATTATATGCAAGCGAAGAGCGCCTCCGTAGTCGAGGTGGACAAAATGCATGGACAAAAAGTGACTTACTGGAGCTTGGTTTGGTGTTATCATTAAATGCATGACGATCAAATTGACTCAGACCGTACAAAAAGGTGGATGTGCCGCTAAGATATCCGCTGAAGTCCTTCGAAAAACACTGGGCAGTCTCAATTTTAGCTCTAACGATCCGGATGTCCTCATTGACGGAAAAGATTTTGATGACGCTGGCATCTATCAAATCACTCCAGAGATTGCTCTGGTCCAGACCCTTGATTTTTTCACCCCCATTGTCGATACCCCCTTCCTCTTTGGACAAATTGCAGCAGTAAACGCGCTCAGTGATGTATACGCCATGGGAGGGACGCCGAAAACCTGTCTCGCCATTCTCGCGTTCCCGCTCGCAACGCTTGATCCTGAAATCATGACTGAGGTTTTAGCGGGCGCTCAATCGAAAATTGCTGAGGCCAATGCTTCATTATTGGGAGGTCACTCCATTGATGATGACACCTTAAAGTTTGGACTATCGGTTACCGGTCTCGTGAATCCAAAATCCATGTGGACCAATCAAACTGCGAAAGTGGGAGACCAGCTCATCCTCACGAAGCCACTCGGAACAGGCACCTTAACCGCTGGCCTTAAGAATTCCGACTACACGGAAGAGCAAATTCAGGAGGCCTTGGATTCGATGATCACCCTGAACTCGATCCTTGATCTCATTTCTCCCTCGCTGAAAGACAAAATTCATGCGGCAACCGACATTACCGGTTTTGGACTCGCAGGACATGCGATGCAAGTTGCAAAGGCTTCTCAAGTGGGAATGAATATTTTATTTCATAAAATCCCGGTATTCAAATTAGCCTTTCCTTCCCTACGAGCTGAAAATCTGACCAAGGCCCATCGATCCAATGAAAGCTATACGAAACTTGCACTCAAACTCAGTGAAGGGATTGACTCTCTTGACTCAAAAATCCTTTTTGACCCACAAACCAGTGGGGGCCTACTCCTCTCCGTTCACCCCGACGCTGCAGAAGAGATCAAAACCTGCCTCCAAAGTCGCTTCAAGAGCGCAGAAATCATCGGATCGGTAACCCAGCTCGAAGCTGGCTCAATCGAGGCACCCATTCAAATCCATGAGTAAGTTTGAAACGCTCTTTAAAAACGATACCCCACTCATTGACGTCAGAGCTCCTGTCGAGTTCGAAGCGGGGCATTTTCCGGCTTCGGTCAATCTTCCCCTCATGAACAATGAGGAACGAGTTCAAGTGGGAACTTGCTACAAAAATGAAGGACAAGCGGCAGCACTCGCTTTGGGACACGATTTGGTATCTGGCAAGCTACGAGAACAGAGAATCGATCTCTGGAGTGATTTCATTCAGAAAAATCCCGAGGCTAAACTCTATTGTTTCAGGGGCGGTCTTCGGTCGCAGATTTCAACTAGCTGGATCAAA
>CAIOKW010000167.1 GCA_903858975.1 Oligoflexia bacterium
CAGGAGGAAAAGCCCTTGTCCTAGCAGAGGCTTTAAAAGGGAAGGGTAATCTCGTTGCCAATGAACTTTCTTCTGCTCGACGTCTGAGACTGAAGGAAGTGATGGATCACCATGTGCCTCCTTCATTTCGAGGGCTCATTGATCTCGTCGGATTTGATGGGAATCAATTCGGATTAAAAAAACCCAACACATTTGATCGGGTTCTGCTGGATGCGCCCTGTTCGAGTGAGCGCCACCTCCTACAGGAAGACCCCGACCAAAAGGACTGGAAAGAATCTCGAACTAAGCAACTCTCGATGCGGCAATATTCTTTGCTCTGTTCGGCACTGCTGACCCTAAAGCCCGGGGGCACATTGATTTATTCCACCTGCTCCATTTCCCCCTTGGAAAATGACGGCGTTGTATCGCGTCTCCTGGACCGAAAGGGGGATCAGGTGAAGCTCGATTCAAATATTGATGATTTACTCCATCTGGAGCGAACTCAGTGTGGATTTCAGATCTTCCCAGATCGCTCTCAAGGTGCGGGTCCGATTTATTTTTCTCGCCTCATCAAAACGAAGAATTGAAACTAAAAGCCAACTGAAAAGTTAGCGCCCACAATGGCGGTGTCAGCCGCGGGTGTCCACATCAGGCATTGTAAATAGGCTCCGATTGACATGAACATCGGGAAAATATTTGGAGACACGGTGGTACTCACTTGAAAATAATCGGGTAATGACGAACCCAAATTGAGAAGCCCCTTTGGGGTTGGTGAGCGATGTTCTACATCAAAGTGAGTAGATGTGGAAACGCCCCAGAGCGGTGAGAATTGATATCCCCAGAAGTGCCCAAAAGAGAAATAAAGTGTCTGTCGATCAGCAAATCCGCTCGGAAGAGGGTCATTGTAAAACTGAGGGTTCAGATAGAGTCGAAAACCATATCGAAAGGGAGACGGAAAATTCGCGACACTCCAGGATTGTGAAATCACGATATTCGTAATTTTTGCTGCATCTTGAGTTGGCTTCGTTACAGGAAGGCTGAATGATCCACTCGTAAACACGAGCCATCCTGGAACTTGAATGAGATTCGGAAGATTAAAATAGAGATAAGGATCATACCACTCAAAGGAATGTTGGTAAGTGTGGCCCGTTGCAGCCACTACGCCATCATGAAGGTTGTGAACGATGTCTTCCCCAATCCCCATCTGAAGGCTTTCACTGACCTGATAGCCGATGCGAAAAGAATGGTAGAGTTGGGTGCTGGAAACATCGGGTAGGTAGATGTTGTAGGTTTCGCCCGTGTTTCCGCTGAACCGGGGTCCCATAAACGACACCGCATATGAGCCGTGAATGTTCTTTAAAATGTCTTTCAAACTCGGAATCTCGCCTGGAGGACTGAAGCCTTGCAAATTTTGATTGGGCTTTGGCAAGTCTTGTTGAGCCTGGGCATGAGCGTTTGAAGCAAATCCCACGCCCATCACGAAAGCGACAAGAGTCATCAGTATTAAGTAAGGTTTCATTCGTTCCTAGCTTAGATCAGGTTTCCAGATTTGAGGAGAAAATCACGTTCCTTTAGGAATGATTCCACTCCATCAATGATTTGTTTTCTCTGGTCAGCCTCGATGTCTTTTTTGAGAGCCTCACCGATTTCTTTCCGGATCGAAGTATACTCAAGAACGAGCATATGAAAAAGGGCCTCATACTGAGAGTCAATATGTTTGAAACTCAAGTTATTGGAAAGCTTGCTCGGTGTGTTTCCCTTTTTGAAGTTGAGTGAAAGTAGGGAAAGCTCTTCTCGCTTTGTCGAATAAAGGGATTGAAGTGTGTAGACCGCATTTCTCACCGACCAGATATACATTTGAAGGCCAAAGTTAGAAGCCTCTTGGGCATGGTTTTGGAGGAGATAGAGAATCTCCCACTGGCGCTTCATGTAAGAACGAAGCTCAGCCGTGCTCTTCGGGTCCATTTGACTAAACAGTTTTGAATTACTTTTTAAGCGATCGAGTACGCTTCCGCCGGATTTATATTCAGCATCGAATTTTTGGGCGAGCTTCATAATTCCGTCATATCCGGCCGGAAGTGCTAGGCCCTGATGTTTCATGGCCAGAGTATTGGTCATGTCTCTCAGCATGACAAAAGAACGGCCCACGTAAAAATCCATTTGGGTTTGTTCTTTGCTCTCATCCATCATGGTGTAGGGATGGTCGAGAATAAATCGAATGTTTCGATCCCAAAGGTAAAGCTGAACTTGATCCGTTCTGAGTTTTTCTGCACGCACGAAGTTTACGAAGTCTTGAGTGTAGTCCTTCGAGTTTTGGTCAATGAAGCTCAAGAAATTTGAATAGCGCTCAGTTTCAAGCCAGGTGCTCTCTACAATCAGCGGCCAATTTAATTGAGTTTCCATTTGTTCAAGGCGGCCAATTCGGGGCGCAATTTCCATGTTTTCTTCATAAGAAATTTGCATGGCCTTGAAATTACTCATGCGCTCA
>CAIOKW010000168.1 GCA_903858975.1 Oligoflexia bacterium
TATCAAGAGGCCTTTTCGCCGTTAAATAATGATTATATAATCAAATGATGAAGCTAGCTGTCCCTCATTGGGTTTTAGGCTCTTTAGTGTTCTTAGCAGCACTCTTGGTAGCCTATCAATTCTCGGGAAGGATCCTTGATTGGATCCGCTTCCAGTCTATCGGTACACGGGATTACATCGCCGAGAAGTTACAGCTGATGATGATCGATGTCCCATCAGATAAGATTCTTCTCTATCAAGTTTCATTTGCTTTAGGCCTAGGAGGAATCGTCTTCCTTTTGTGCTTACCCAATTTTGCGGCCGGAGCTTTCTTCGGCTCGTTGATGCTGATCTTTGGTTGGCTTTTACCTCGTCCGATTGTCAATATGCTCTATCAAAAACGAGTCGATCGTTTTGTCGAGCAGATGGTGGATGGGTTGGGTTTGATGTCTAACGGGATGCGATCGGGATTGTCTGTGGCTCAAGCCATGGGGCTAGTAGCGCAGGAGATGCCAAAACCCATTCAACAAGAATTTGAATTGATTTTAAGTCAGAATAAATTGGGTCTCTCTCTTGAAGAAGCATTTGTCAATTTATCTAAAAGGGTCATTGCAGATGAAGTAGAAATGTTTGTGACCTCGGTTGTAATTTTGAAGGAAACCGGCGGGAACCTTGCTGAGACCTTTGATACGATTACCACTTTGATTCGAGAGCGGATTAAAGTGGAAAATAAAATTAAGGCGATGACGGCTCAGGCCTTTTGGCAAGGAATCATCCTTTTATGTGTGCCGCCATTTATGGGGATTACGTTGACCCAATCGGATCCAGAGCTAATGAAGCCGATGTTTGGAACTCCTTTGGGTTGGGCTGCCTTGACCACTGTGGCTGTATTAATGGGTGTTGCATATATTGTAATTAAGAAGGTAACGAAGATCGATGTGTGAGGGAAAAAGAATGTTTAAGTTAATGTTGTTGCTGGGTGCATTTATGTCAGTTTCTAGCGCATTTGCGAGAGCAGATGTGAGTCTTCGAAATGGAAACTTTTTTATTTCATTAAGAGACATCTCCTATCCAGGGGGAATCGAGCCGAAAATCGAGCGCGTATATAATTCAAAATCTGATTTTCATGGGATGTTTGGTTACAGCTGGGGAACTGAATATGAGACGCACTTAAGTTTCGATCCAGATGGAAGTTTGATTTTGACCGAGTATGGTGGGGGCGCAAATGTTCGTTTCTCTCCGAAGAACTATTCGGCAGCTGATGTCGACGCGGGGATCACGGGTATTATTGAGCAGGCTCGAAAGTCTGGAATCGTGGCGAGTGTGAAAGATCTCGATGCGCTGAAAAAGAAACTGAAAGAAAATCCGGAATTCCGTGCAAAACAATACGCCATTTACGTAAATAAAGGCATGCTTCAGAGAAAAGCTATTCCCGTGGGGACTCAGTTTACTTCGACTGATTATCAGTATCAATACCTAACTCGAGTGAAGGGCGGGTATACTCGCGTGATGGAAGCGGGAGTGATTCAAACCTTCAATGAAGCCGGTAAATTAGTTCAGATTATGGACCGAAATAAAAACTTCATTAACTTCGCGTATGATTCAAACGGACGAATTCAGCAAATGGTGGATAATCAGAATCGCAAAATGAATCTGAGCTACAACCCAGCAGGTATGCTTGAAAAAATTGTCGGTGAGAGCGGAAAGCATGCCGATTTTAAATACTCTAAAGACGGTTTCTTAAATTATAGCCGTGATGATGGCGGTGTGGAAAATACATTTAAGTATACTTCTGATCAGTTTAAGAACTTGTCTGAAATCGGTTATCCTAACGATAAAAATGCAAAGGGCGAGCCTAAGAAAATGGTTGTTAGTTATTATGGGACGGATAAAAACTCGAGTGTGAGATCCGTCGTTAACTTAGATGGCACCGTGAACGAGTATGAATATGATCTGGGCGGAAAAACGCCGGGCTACTACGCAGTGAGAGTCGTGTTGAAGGACGCGGCTGGCGCTCGAATGAGTGATTCAAAATATGAGTACTTTTATAAGAACAAACCCAATGGAGAAGAGTTCACTTCTCGTATGATCTCGACCGTGGATGGAGAGAAAACAGAAACGGTTTATGATGATCGTCTGGGTTTCCCGACAAAGATCGTGAGCAATGGGAAGACGACTCTGATGGAGTATGACACTAAAGGGAGAATGACTAAAAAAGTGACTCCTTTAAATACCACGACCTTGACCTATGATCCGGTAGTGGGAAAAGTCTCTAAAGTGGTGAAAAAAATTACGAGCGGAACCGTGATTTGGAGTGAGTTTCAATACGACAAGGTCACTGGAAACCTCACTCAAGCGAAGAATAGTGATAATAAAGTCGTAAAGCTCATTTATGATACTCAAGGTCGTATTCGCGCACTGGTGGATCAGGGCGGACGTCAATTGACGTTCAAGTACAATGAGCTTTCTAAGCCGATTGAGATTTCGGATGCCAAAGTGGGTACCGTGAAGTTCACCTATAAGAACAGTGGTGAGGTCGATAAGATTGATAGCAATGGTGGCGCAAATGTTTCTGTAGAGGTGATGCGAGCGCTTCAGAGTCTGATCGATATTACGGCGCCAGCTGGCGTAACTATGTCTATTTAAATTGATTTTGTTTAATATTGACTCCCTTAGGGTCATTGCATAAACTTTGAAAGTGAGGTGTTCGATGTTACGAGCTCTATTGGTAATTTCTCTTCTGTTCACGAGTGCGACCCGAGTTTGGGCTTACGCTCAGTCGGAAAACCACAATTTGTCTTGCTGCAATAAGGCGGGAGGCGGTTGTAAGGATTCAGAAGGATTGCCTCTTCCTCCGTGTCCTCAGGGAAATACAGCGGATTCAGCCCTAGTTCAGGCGGGGGATGAACCGGTGACTGAGAAGCCGGTTAATTCAGGCGAAGCCAAGTAAAAGCCCTGCTTTTTTCATTGAGTGGCACACGCGTCTCCGCTAAGATGGGGGTACCCAACTAATCTTTAACGCGGAGAGTTAATGTCTTCCAAGCTAACTGAATCTCGAATTGATCAAGAGCGTCCCTTGTCTCCCTCTGAGGCAAGTAAGGTTGCACCGCTAAAGAAACCTGAGTGGCTGAAGATCAGACCTCCGGCGGGTGAAAACTATACCCAAATCAAACAACTTTTAAGAGAACGAAATCTACATACCGTTTGTGAAGAGGCTCATTGTCCAAACGTAGCGGAATGCTGGGCAAGTGGAACCGCAACCTTCATGATTGGTACAGAAGTTTGCACGAGAGCGTGTCGATTCTGTGCGATTAAGACCGCGCGCCGTCCTCCGCCATTGGATCCGGATGAGCCCTTAAAAGTTGCAGAGGCCGTTGCGGCGCTCAAGCTGAAATACGTCGTCCTCACCTCGGTGGATCGGGATGACATGGCCGATGGTGGAGCAGAGCATTTTGCGAAGACCATCCGTGAGTTGAAGCGCCTCGATCCTAATATTTTAATTGAGGCATTGGTTCCGGATTTCCGTGGTGACCTAAAAGCGGTGGAAACGATTGTGGATTCTGGGCTTGATGTTTATGCCCACAACGTTGAAACCGTTTATCGTCTTCAATATCGCGTTCGCGATCCAAGAGCTGGCTATCAGCAGAGTCTCAATACGCTGAAGTATGCAAAAGAATATGCTCAAGCAAAGGGCAAACAGTTACATACGAAGTCTTCGATCATGCTGGGGCTCGGTGAAACGGTGGCGGAGCTGCAAGAGTCATTTGCCGATCTCAGACGTCATCAAATTGATGTGCTGACGCTTGGCCAATATCTCAGGCCCTCCATGACCCATCTTCCGGTGGATAAATACTATTCGCCTGAGGAGTTTAAAATTTTAGAACTGGACGCCGTAAAAGCGGGGTTCTTGTATGTTGCCGCGGGCCCCATGGTTCGTTCGAGTTACAAAGCGGCTGAATTATTTTTAGAAGGTTTGATTAAGGAAAAAGGAGAAACAAATGGAATTTAGATTACCTGAGCTCGGTGAAGGCGTAAATGAAGGCGAATTGATTAAGTGGCGCGTGAAAGAAGGCGACAATGTAAAAGATGATCAGCCTTTATGTGAAATCATGACCGATAAGGCGACGATCGAAATTCCTTCTCCCTTCTCAGGAGTGATCAAGCAGTTGGTTGCTAAAGAAGGCGAAATTGTAAAAGTCCATCAGCTCATGGTGGTCGCTGAATCAGTGGGTGGCGCAAAAGCGGCCCCTGCAGCTACAGCTCATGCAGCCCCTGCTGCTCCCGCCGTCGCTACAAAAGCAGCCCCAGCAGCTGCTCCAGCGCAAGCATCATCTAGTGCAGCAGTGAGCGCTGACGTTCTCGCTTCTCCGGCCACTCGAAGAGCTGCGAGAGAAAAAGGAATCGATCTTTCTCAGGTTTCGGCTTCAGGGCCTCATGGTCGTGTTCTGATGGAAGACCTGGATCGCGCGCTATCCGGTGGAAGTGCACCGAGGGCAGCGGCACGAACTTTTGCTGCGGGCGAAGTGGAGCGCACGCCGATTCGTGGAATGCGCAAGAAGATCTCTGAGAAAATGCGTGAGTCAAAAGATAAAGCGGCCCATTTCACTTATGTGGAAGAGGCGGATGCAACTGAGCTAGTGCGCCTTCGCACTCAAGCAAAAGCGATTGCTGAGAAGAAAGGGATCAAGCTCACTTATCTTCCGTTCATTTTGAAGGCAATGGTTGCGGCGTTGAAGCAACATCCACGTATCAACTCAACCATTGATGAAGCGACAAACGAAATTGTGACTCATCACACTTACAATATTTCCCTTTCAGTCCAAACAGAAGATGGTTTGACCGTTCCAGTGGTAAAACATGTGGAACAAAAAACGATCTTTGAACTGGCAAAAGAGATCGCAGACATTGTCGATCGCGCGCGCAAGAAGAAACTCACGATGGACGACTTCAAAGGAAGTACCATCACCTTGACCAATGCGGGTTCGATTGGTGGCTTGTTTGCCACTCCAATCATCAATTACCCTGAGGTCGCAATCTTAGGATTTAATAAGATCGCTCGTAAGCCTGTCGTGATTAACGTGAATGGCAAAGAGAAGCTTGCTATCCGGGATTGGACCTATTTCTCGATCAGTATGGATCACCGTATTTTGGACGGCGCTGAAGCGGCTGAATTCATGAAGACCTTCATTAGCTATATTGAAAATCCGGCACTCCTTGTGCTCGAGAGTCTTTAAGTAAAGGAACACCAGAGATGGCTACAACTCAAACAGATGTATTAGTGATTGGTGCGGGTCCCGCAGGTTATGTGTGCGCGATTCGCCTCGCTCAACTGGGTAAAAAAGTTACCGTAGTTGAAAAAACTCATGTCGGCGGAGTGTGCTTAAACGTGGGATGTATTCCTTCAAAAGCGCTGATTCATGCGGGAACCACCTTTGATAAAATCGGACACGCCGATGACATGGGAATTTCAATCAAGGGTGCCGCTCTGGATATGAAAAAACTCCAGGCGTGGAAAGGCGAGGTCGTTAAGAAACTCACCGGTGGTGTGGCTCAATTACTGAAGGCAAACGGCTGTACCGTCATCATGGGTGAAGCAAAGTTTGTGAATTCAACTACGGTTGAAGTTAAAACTGCAAGTGGAACCGATACCGTTCAATTTAAGAACGCGGTGATCGCTAGTGGCTCACGTCCGGCTCAGATTCCAGGTTTTGATGTGGATCAAAAGTTAGTACTCGATTCTACGGGTGGACTTTCTCAAGACGCACTTCCGGCGACCTTGCTTTGCGTAGGGGGCGGCTATATTGGGCTTGAGCTTGGAACTTTTTATGCAAAAGCCGGCTCTAAAGTAACGGTGGTAGAGGCAGGTCCAGCGCTCCTGGGGATCATTGATCCAGACCTTGTTAGAGTGGTTCAAAAGAACTTGGTGAAGCGTGGAGTAGAGATCCTGACTTCAACAACCGTGAAGTCCGTGAAGAAAAATGCGAACAACGTGGAAGTGACCTTCGCTTCTGCTGCGGGCGAAAAGAAGCAAACCTTTGACAAGCTCCTGATTACAATTGGTCGAACTCCGAATACAGAGAGTCTTGGGCTTGATAAGGCGGGTGTGAAGCTTGATTCAAAAGGCTTTATTCCAGTAAATGAAAAGCGCCAGACTTCAGTTCCCACGATTTTTGCGATTGGTGATGTCGCGGGACAACCCCTTCTTGCTCACAAAGGTTCTAAAGAAGGAATGGTAGCGGCAGAGGCTATTGCAGGCATGAAAACCATTTATGATGTGAAGGCAATGCCAGCGGTGATCTTCACAGATCCTGAGATCGCATCGGTGGGATTAACAGAGACCGAAGCGAAGGCGAAGGGGCTTACGGTTACTGTGGGTGCATTTCCATATGCAGCAAACGGTCGCGCACTGTCAGTAGCGGAGCCAGATGGAATGGTGAAGCTCATCAGTGATTCAAAAAAAGGTACTTTGCTTGGGTGTCACATTGTTGGAGCAGAAGCTTCAAACCTCATCGCAGAGGCGACTTTAGCGATTGAAATGGGTGCCCATGTTGAAGATCTAGCGTTGACCGTTCATGCTCACCCGACCCTTCCTGAAACGATTATGGAAGCGGCTGAAGTATCGCTTGGACATCCGATTCATATCTTCAAACCTAAAAAATAATGACCTATCAGATCCATTCAATAAAAGGCCCGACTCCGTTTCAAGAAGTTTATGAAACGCAGCGGGCCTTTTTGCAACTGAGGATTGAGGATCAGATTCCCGATACCTTGATCATTTGTGAGCACACGCCAGTGATTACGAGGGGGAGAGGCTTGCAGTGGCGCCAGGATCGAAGTGAGCGCGCAAAAGAGCTGCCTCTGATTCCCAATGGAACCGATTACTTTGAGATTGAACGGGGGGGAGATCTGACCTGGCACGGACCTGGACAGTTAGTGATTTACCCCATCGTTAAGCTCGGCGGCGAGGGAGAAATCGGGAAGCATCTGGGGCAGGATGTGGATCGCTACGTCCGTTTTTTAGAGAACATTTGGATCGAGACACTGAAACCCTTCCAGATTGAATCCACAAGTAAAGTGGGTGGGAGCGGGGTTTGGGTCAAGGATCGTAAGCTAGCCTCGGTCGGCATCGCGCTTCGGCGTTGGGTGAGTTACCATGGCGTTGCTATGAATATCGTGAACTCGCTTGACCCCTTCATGGCTTTTTCGCCTTGCGGGTTTAATTCGGAAGTCATGACTCGATTAAAAGATCAGCTCACGATTCCAGAAGCTGATTTCGGAACGGACTGGCGAGAAGTTTGGGAGAAGCGCGTTCTCCTTGGTCTGGAGCGAGTTCTGCTGTCTAAGTCCTAGACAGGTGTGTATCGGATGAGTACAGGCTAAAGTCACTCAATCAGATTAATTAAACCATTAAAATATAAAAAATATTGTAAAAACAAGATCTTAAACTTACGAAAGGGGCTGCACGCCACTTGGCACGAGCGATGCATTATTAAGGGTAAGCGGCACGTAAAGTTGAAAAGAGAGAACAAATGAAGGAGTCCCTTATGAAACTATTAACTATTCTAGCCCTTTTTGCTGCATTCACTTCACCTGCTATCGGAGAGGTTGTTTCAAGTAAGCAGCCAGGAAAAGCTCACTGCGCTAAAAATGAAGCAGATCAAGAGCTCGTGAAAAAGGCGATTGACGCGAATACAGGAAATGCTGTGAGCAATTCTGGAGCCGCACGCTAAGCTAAAATTAAAATATAAAATTAAGACGGGTTGACTAGCAATGGTCAGCCCGTTTTCTATTTGTGGCCTTGAGCTTTTTGAATCACTTGATTGAGAGCTTTTTGATCATCAGGACTGACCTCGCTATCAAGCTTATTGAGCTCGTTCATGCGCGACTTCACGGTCTTAGTGTAGTCTTCAGTAATTTTTTGAGCTTGCCTTTGAGGCGAATAGCCAGAAAAAGTATTCATCCCATTTAATACGTGCTGAGAGATAGTTACCCCTTTGATCTCAATGATGTGAGAGAGAACGAGGATCACCAACACCAGAAGCGAAGACTTAAAGATTAAACCGATCAGTTTAAACATCGCAATTATGCAGCTCCACCCGCAATTTGAAATCCATCCAGATCAGAGCACGCCTGATCCATGACTTTGAGAACTTCTTCGGTCTGAAATGGTTTAATGATGTAATCCTTCGCTCCTGCGAGGATGGCATCAGCAACGAGATTTTCTTGCATCATTGCTGAGAGAATAATGATTCGTGCGTCTGGGTTCTTCTTCAGAATCAATCGTGTCGCTTCAACGCCATTGAGTTTTGGCATCACCAGGTCCATGGTCACCAGATCAGGTTGAATCTCCTGATAAAGACGAACGGCTTCATCCCCGTTTTCTGCTTCTCCAACGACTTTATAGCCGCGATTCGTGAGAATCTGTTTTAATGTTTTACGCACATAAGGGATATCATCGACAATCAATACTGTTCTGGATTTATTCTTCATAAGGCACCGCCCTTCTATTATTCTAGGCTTCTAATTGAATTCTTTCAATGCTCACACTCTCAATTCTTCTTCGAGTCGCATCCCGGATTAAGAAATGGAGTTGGCCTGCGCGGGTGTCAAAATAAAGTTCATCTCCGGGCTCAGGGATGCGAGAAAATTGACGGAGTAAGAATCCACCGATGGTATCGTAATCTCCCTCGGGGAGTTCAATTTGGAGTTCTTCATTGAGTTGAGAAATAGTAGCGCGAGCTTTCACGAGCCATTCGTTCGGACCAATAGATCTTATGAGTCTCTTTTCAAGATCATCTTCATCTTCCAGGTCCCCGACAATTTGTTCAAAGATATCTTCTCTCGTCAAAATCCCAACGGCCCCGCCATATTCATCCACCACCACGGCCAATTGGAAGTCCTGTTCGATCATCTCATTTAGGATTTCTTCTAGTTTTTGATTCTCAGAAACATAAACAGCCGGCTTAATGAAGCGGTCAATCTTCTGCTTCAGATCATTTTGTCTAATGATTTGATTCAGCTCAAGAACGCCCACGATGTTGTCAATTCGTTCATCATAAACGGGTAAACGAGAATGCTTCTTTTGTTGATAAAGCTCAAATGCTTCATAGAGAGTGCTTTGCTTCTCAATGGCATCAATTTGAATGAGCGGAACTAAGCCATCTTTTGAAATTTTATCTCTGAATTTAAGGATCTTCTTAATAAGGCGTTTTTCGTTTGATTTGATCTGAGTGTCTTCTGAATCTGTGGTGAGGAGTCCTTGCAACTCATCCTTAGCACTTTGTTTTTTTCCACTCCAAAGGAGCTCAATGGGCCCAATCACTTTTGTGATTTGGGAGGTGTAAAGTGAGGTGAGATGAATAAATGGAGCCAATACCTTTTGAGTGTAGAAAATGGGTTTGGCTACTCGAGGAACAATAAAATTCGAGAACTTACGGTAAAGGAACTTGGGAAGAAGTTCACCGAAGACAATGACCAGAAGTGATCCTGTAGCAACGGCGTAGATTTCACCGTGGTCAGGGAATATCTTCCTAAACTCAAGAGTAAGGAGTACTGAGATTGCCATCACGCAGGTGCTCGTCATGAGTAGGGTAGAGGACAAAATCCGGTCAGGAGACTTTAAGAGTTTGAGTGCGAGGTGAGCGCCTTGATTTCCTTGTTTCCCCTTTTTCTTGAGAAAAAAGCGATCAGCAGAAAGGAGGGCTAGTTCAGAACCTGAATAGAAGCCCTCTACAATGAGTAGAAAAAAAATAGAGATGATTACGCTTGGTGAGAATTGGCTCA
>CAIOKW010000169.1 GCA_903858975.1 Oligoflexia bacterium
CAAAAGAAGATTGATCTGATCATTCAGCAAAAAGCTGGAATAAAGTGAAAAGGTACAAGTTATGTCGAAAGATCTAGATAATAGAAAAAAGAGAGTCCTCATTGTTGATGATGAGCCACAGATTCGACTACTGCTGAAGGAGTTCTTGTCCGATACCTTTGAAACTGAGTTTGCTTCAAATGGTAACGAGGCGGTGCGTGTTTCAGCGGCAATTAGACCGGATGTTATTTTGATGGACGTCATGATGCCGGATCTAGATGGTATTTCAGCCGTTCAGAAAATCAGGCAAAATGAGAACACCAAGCATATCCCCATTCTCATGTTGACTGCTGCCAATACCTCTCGCCAAAGAATTCAGGCGTTTGAGCTTGGGGCCGATGATTATATTTCAAAACCATTTGAGATCGAGGAGTTATTGGCTCGGATCAACTCTAAATTAAGTCGTGCGAAACAATTACAAGATCTACCTCCTGAAAAAATTGAGGTTTCAAATCTGGTCATGGACCTGAGAAGTCAGGAAGTCTATATCGATGGAGAAATCTTAGAGCTTGGTCCGGTTGAGTATGGGATCTTGGAGCTGTTTCTCATTCGTCAGGGAACGGTCGTGTCTCGAAAAGAAATTATGGAGAAAGTTTGGAAAGATGAAAAGAAGAGTGATCGTCTGATCGACGCGCACCTTACTTCTCTCCGAAAGAAAATCTCAAACTTCCATGCTGACCTTCAGACGGTTTATGGAGAAGGCTATCGCTTGAAAATTAAGACGATCGGTTAATATAAAAATCCAATACCTGCGCTGATCACATCAGTGGTGTTGATGCGTTCATTGGACTTTCCCCCGGTACTACTCAAGATGGTCTCGTTAAAACGCATGATTCGATAATCAAGGTTGAGCGAAAAATACTGATTTAAATGAATCTTTTGCCCAATTCCAATAAACGGTGTCGCGCTATTACCACTTTCAGTATTGGTGACTCCGAGTCCACCTAAGGCGAAAATATCCACGTAGATAATCGCTTTACCGAAAAGGCTCGCTTTTCCGTAAAGGAAGTTTTGATTTAACTGAAGTCCATAGAAACTCTTCGGACGATTTCGATCCAAAGCCGCATTGGTGGTTCGTGCTTTGAAGGAAAGATAAGCATCGGAGTCGCTCACAGAATCCTTCCAAGCAATTGCATGAATGCTAAAATAGGGACTCACATAATACCCGAGGGAACCCCCGAATTGGGTCACAGACAAAAATGGATCAGTAGAAACGGTCCCTGTCAGAAGGCTCAGTTCAAGTTTGTGCTCACTGGTATATTTTCGATTTTGGACGACCCCCAGTTCTGAATCTTTTCCTTGAGCCCAATATTTTTCAGTCACTTGCGAAACGTCTAATTCTTCACCTGTTTCTTTGTGTTGTGGGGCTTGAGGCGTTTGCGCGTAGGAATTGAGTCCCAAAAGAAGAGTAAGGATAAGTGTTTTTTTCATGATTGTTTCCAGTTTATAAGTTTACGGGACCGTTTTCCCATCCAAAATGGAGAAGTACACCATCCTCAGATTTTACCGCAGTTTGAAACACCATACCAGCATTGGATGTTTTGAGGTGGGTTTCATCGACGAGATTCATCAGGATCGATGTTTGAGGACTCAGACCTGGTCGGGCACCCTCATTAAAGGGAACCCAAAGTTCTATTCCAAAGGAGTGCATTTTAGTGACAATTCCCGAGTGAGCGTGTCCTCGGTGAATGAAGATTCCGCTAATGGAGCGATCATGAAGGGATTTGAGAGACTCTTGGAAGGGGTTGTCGCTGGGCATTGCCTCAATCGGAACCCAGGTCTGATTGGCTTCATTCATCATCCACGAATAATCTTTCAGTTCTCCTGACTCCTTCATTTGGTCAATTTTTGTTTCATGAAGAGGACCAAAAAGTTTTCCCGCCTTAAATAAGTATATTCTGCTCATTTGAATTATCCCTCCTGCTTGGATAAGTTGAGTTTTAAGAATCGTTCTTTCATTCCACAGTGGTCTTGTACGTCGGCTTTGAGTGCTCCGAGTTCGTCTTCCCAAACTTCCGAATCATCTAGGTCCGAGGTTTTGAAGTGCCCCCAGCTCCAGGTTTTTCCGTGGTCAGCTCCGGGTTTATTCTCTTCAAGGTTTTCTGAAATCGGCTCATAGCCTGGATGTGCGTTCTTCCAGATTAAATCTTGGCTTGCACCATTATAGATTTCAACTTCAATCAAATCGGAGTTGTTTCGAACGCTCTTTAAGAGCGATAGCATTTTCTGGTTCTTCTTTCGAATGTCTGTGCCCACCTTTTTCACCAATTGGGCACGAAATTGAGGAATCATTTTATTATAATTACGAGCGAGAGTTTTCCAGGTTTTAGAGGCGCGGTAAAACTGAGAAAGTTTTCGGTGTTCTTTTTTTAGTGTAATATAGCGATCACTCCACTGCGCGGGTAATTCTTGACCGGGCCTGAGATTAAGTTTTGTGATACGAAATTCTTGGATGAATGCGCCAGCATGTTCAAGGTAGTTTTTTGTGATTCGTTTTTGTTCTTGAGTCGCTTGAGACTCAATGGATTCCATCAGTTTAGCTTGACCAATGAGCGTATTGATTTCTTTCTGTCGTGTTAAGAATTCAGGAGCCCTTAACCATTCTGTTGCAAGTTTAGTCGGAGCGGTGGATTGGTTCTTGAGTGTCTGAGTGGCAAGGGAGTACCCATCTTCACGATCTTTGTTTTTCTCTAGCCAGTCATGGATGGGGGCATAATCTTTGACTAGGGTTTGGACCATGCGGATGGATTCAGGATAAATGCAAATTTCATTTAATGCCATTGCCGCTACCATCATCGGCTCTGGTACAAAAGTGTTCCTGAGATTTCCAGTGCGAAGTTGGAGGGCAACTCCTATTGCATCATCATATTTTTCATCTAAGAGGTAAGCCCATGCGAGATTGCTCAGTGCCTCAATTTGTTCGTTGGAGGTTTTTTTAACCTTTTGCAATTGATCCTGGGCTTCTTTAAATCGCGCCACAGAAAAATAAGCTCTTCCCAGGAATAGGTGAGCTTGGTCTTGATAGCGAGAGAGGAAATGTGTGGGGTGAGTTTCTAGGTATTTTAGAAAATTCTCTAGGCTCACGATAGCATCGGTATATTTCTTATTCTTCACGAAATTGATGCCGTCGATGAGGTTGCGATGAGAGGAAGCGAGCTTGTGAATCAGGGTATCCTCCTTGCCGATCAGAGTAATGCTTAATGCATCAGAATCAGCCTCGGTCCAAGGAAGCTCTTTTGCGAGTCTCACGTCGGGAGCAGACCAATCAGGGTTGCTCATTTGGATTCGTGCAAGACAACTGAATGCAGCCTTTTTTAGGTCTGGATTTCCCGAGTTCTCAAATACCGATAGAAATACCCGATGGGCCAAGGGGGCCAGATTCGATTCATAGAGAACTCGAGCAAGCCAGTATTCAGAGAAATCAGATTCAAAATCTGAATTTCCCATCACTTGACTGATTCGTTTGAGTTGGATGGCTTGAGCAAATGATGATGTGATCTGGGCACGATGGGCAGTGAATTCATGGAACTCTTTCAGCCAGTTTGGGCTTTTCTGCTCTTTGATCACCCAATGTTCAGTATTAAGACAAGCATCCTGCATTTCTGCGTGCGCCGACAAGCTGATGAGGAGTGTTAGAAATAAAATCTTCATGATTTACCTCGAAAGACTCTTAAAGATGAAGGGATATGAAACGGCCACTAATACACCCCCCCGAGGTTGAGGAAATCTCCATGATCGTAATTTAGTTAAGAGACATTGGGCAACCTGTTGGTTTTGCATACTCGCTTCTGAGATCCCAGCGTTCGGTACATTTCCACCGGCATTGATTTTAAAGTCCACTAACAGCTTTCCCGCAATAGTGGCATCCTTTAGAATTGCGGCCTCATAACAATAGCGGATCTCGTTCATGTGGCTATGAATGACTCGAGCCACTTCCTCTTTGGTGAGTCCCTCGTCCACTGAAGCATCTTGAGTATTGAGTCCAATTTCCAGCTGTCCGTGTCCCTGACCCTTGACGTTTACGCCCGCAGAAGTTCCGTAGCCTGCGTCTGTGCCCATTCGGTATTTACCGGTATCAGCTCCTGCCATCAAGGCATTGGCTTTTTTCTCAAGACCGACACCACTGATGGATTCATTCGCATTAATTTTTTGAGAAAGAGACTGGATCGATTTACCCGTACTCATAATGGAGTAGCGGGAGAGGCCGCCCTTTAAAATATTTCTTAAACTGTTTTGTACCGTCTTCGTTTGAAACGCTCGGGCCACTGCTTTAGCCTGAGCTCGTGATTGAGCGGCGCCACTCGCGGCTGGTTTACTGAGGTCTTTCGGCTTGGTCATAATGATTTTTGCAAATTTCTTAGGAATGAGTTCTTCGTTGGTTTTGAGATCAGGCTCCATCAGTTTTGATCCCATCACGACCAGGAGTAGGGCGCAAAGAGCGATCGCTCCCTTTTTCATGTTGCCCATGAAGGCCAGATCTTCAGCCGCGATGGCGCCACCTTGTGATAACGCTGAAGGGGTGATCTTACCCACATCACTCCAAGAGACAGGGGTGATTTCTTGAATCTCTTTTAAGATTAAAGTGTCAACGGGCTTATCGGTATCCAGAATGCGCGCTTTCCCGTCCAGCAAATCTCGGATGGGTAAGACGAGAAGGTTTTGGACCGCTCCAGAAGGGGTAGTGAGATTCCTGACCCAAATAGAATCACCTCTTTTTTCGAGGATATATTGAGCGGGATGACCTAGCACTAAAGCTTCACGACCATTCCATCTGAGAGGTGATCGAGATTGGAATTGAATTAGAAATTTAGGGAGATAGAAGTGCGCACTCATTGAGATAGCCTCATTTCGGATAGGAGAGCTTCGTCACGATCGGAGAATCCTGATCGTTTACGATATAAATGATTTTTATTTTTACGATTGCGTTCGCTAATCTGGTTAAAGCTGTCCAAAGGTTTTCGATTAATTCCCTCAATGAGCTCGTCTTCAAAATTAATGTTTTTAGAGCGCTTCGTAGCAGTGTCAGCCTGAGTTGCTGGAGACAGAAGAACAATGCTCAGCAAGAAAAGGAGGCTAAGTAATTTCATGGTTTACTCCTTTGAAATTGTTGAGAGACCAATGTCTTCCAGGGTGAGTTTTCGGCTGAATCAATGAGGGCATAAGCCTCGGTAGGGGCACCCCACTCAGCTAGAATCAGCCCCCTTAGAATTAAGACCGCAGAATTGGGCGACTGAGATTTGCTGTCCAATGTACCGACTAAATAGAAGAGGTAGTCTCGGTGCTTGCTTTCGACCGCTTTGGTCCATTCCGGCCAAAGGATCTCAGGAATAATGGATTTCGCCTCTACGGAGAGGAGTGGGTTACCTGGGGCTGGCTTGAATTGGAAAGCCATCTGGTCCAAACGACTGCCCGCCGTTTTAAGCTCAGCGATTTTTTGTTGGAAGGGGACTAAAAGGTCGGCCGGAGTTTGAATGGCTTTCAGGTCGCTCAGGAGGCGAGCGTAGATTTGTTCAAGCTCATCCACGCCATTGCGCTTAATTTCAATCCAATTGAGTTTCATGACTTTGGAAAAGCTTAGGTCGACTTCCTGCATGAGGCGCATTCTCTTCTCAATGCTTCCCTGATCAGAGCGAAGGGGGGCAATACCCGGAGATGATATTCGGATAGACTCAAAGGTATCTCGAAGTCGGGACACGAGCTTAGGGAAAAGGTGAATTTGTTGAAGTGGATTGAGGTTATCCCAAGATTGGCCCAGACGTTGAAGTAAGATGAGGCGATCTTGAAAGGGCAGTTTTTTTGGATTTTTAAGAGCTAAAAGGGCCCAAATGGCTTGCGCCTCTTTTCCTGCTTTCAAAGTATTTCGAAATGCCTTTGAATAGTCAACGCCCTGGTCTTGATCTAAGGAGAGAATCAAGCGGTATTGATCACAGGAGTCAGCGGCCTTGCCTTTGCACATTTGATTATTTTTAAGCAGAGAGGCGAATCTACCAGAGTCTTTTGACCAGCGATAATTTAGGATTTTAAGGGTGATTTCATGGTCTTGAAAATCTGTAGACTCCTGGTAGGCCAAAAGATCATTCATCACAGAGTCCATTCGACCGAGCTTTGCAGCCGCATCTGCCCTGAGGAGGAGGAGGGATTGCTTGCGTTTAGGATCCGGTGTCTTATCCAGAAGGGGGTTGATCTCGATGATGGCGCGAGAAAAGTCCTGAATCTTAACCAGGTTTTTCACGCGAATTAATTTACACTCGATGAGAATTTTTGGATCATTGTATTCTGAGATGCACTCTTCAGTACGAGCGAGTGCAACTTTGGGGTCGGTCGTATTTTGCGTGATTTTCAGGTAAGCGCTTGCGCCCATTTCTAAAACGCTCGACTTAAAGGTTTTGGACTTCAGGTGAGTGAGCTTTGATATTTCTTGGCTGAGATCCACAACTTGGTTCCATGATTCAGACAGAGCGTAGGTATCCATTGCGATGGAGAGTGCATTGACTCCCTCGGGTGACTCAGGATTCTGTTTTCCAAATTGAATCATGTTTTTAACTGCGGTCTCACGGTTAAAATAAAGGTAAGTGAGTTTATCCGCTTCAAGTTTGAAGGTGTTAAATGAATTCTTCTCTTCAAGCGAGGGCTTCAATGCATCAGATACGGTTACCCACTGAATCCACTGAGCCATGTCGCGCACTTGGTCCTGAGAGGCAGGGTTCACTGGAGAACCCATTTTCTGAACTTTGAGGTGATCAGGAATGAGGTCTTGTTTTTTAAGTTCCTGATAACGAGATGACAACATTCTAAGCGTAAGAGTTGCCTCACTTAGGTTTCTAGAGCTGAGGGTAGCAAGGTTCTCAGGTGTCATGAGCTTTTGATAGCGTTCAGTAGCATCATGATATTCACCCAATTCAAAAAAGGTTTCAGCCAGTGAATACTGAGCAAGGAGCGCAGTGGGATGATTGGGGTGTAGCAGCTCGCTCGTCGTTTCAGTTAGCATGACCAAGGGGCGAAGAAGCGTTCCGCGCTCAGTTGCGAGCTTGTTCTTGAGAACAAGTTTGTGGAGTTCTGCCAATGAATTCGTTAGGGTTTGTTCGATTTTTGCGTTAGTTTTTTCGCTTTTAATGGATCTTAAGTCATAAATGAGCGGCATGATTTCGTTCCACTCTCGACGCTCAAAGTGGAATTGGTAGACCAAAAGTGCAATGTCGACTGTTTCAGGTAGGTCATGATCATTTTTAATGAGTTTGGAGTTAAGTTTCTCGAGATCAGCGCTCAAGGTATAGGCCTTCAGGAGTTTTGCGAAGTTCAAGACGGTTTTTCCGTAATAGAGACCTTTTGGGTCGAGTGACTTAAAAAGCTCAAGAGCCTTTTCAACTGATGTGACTCCCGACTTTTTGTTGATGGCTTCGAAGTGGAATAAGGCTAAGTCATGAAAAGCCGTCTCTACGAAAGCAGTTTCTGCGACTTGATTTTGGTTGTTTTTCTTAAGGGGTGTAGAATAAAACTCAATTTCTTTCTTTAAGAGTTGGATCGCAGGCTCAAATTGATTGAGATTAAAATAGCTCCAAGCCGATTTGTGAAGAGCGATGGCATGGTAATCAGAGCCTGTTAACTTTTCAATTTGGGCAAGGTAGATCAGGGCTTCAGCGTGTTGATTGGCATCCTGGTTGTAATCTGCAAGGTCCATTAAAGCTGAATCTAGAAATTCAAAATCAGAATGGTTTTGGCGTAACTCCAAATAGTCTTTTTTCGATGATTCGATGAGCCCCATTTCTTTATAGGCTTTTCCACGTTTAAAGATTGCATGGGCAATTTGTGGATATTGAGGATATTTGTTGATGAGCTCGCTGAGTGAGTGTGAAGCCTCCTTCAGCGATTGGGTATAAAGGGGCGAGCGTGCAGTGATTGAAGTCCCTTCGCTAATCCGGAAGCTGATGCCCGAACGTTCAAGGTAGAGGTCGGATAGTCGCATGAGTAAGTCTGGCTCTTGGCGTGTTCCACGGTATTGACCAAGCAAACTCTTTAGTTTTTTGATGCCTTTATCTTGAATTGAGAGGGCCGCAAGATCCGTGAGTGCTGAAGGATGATCAGAGGCCTTCCCGTGTGACTGAGGGCTTAAGAGAAGACAGCAGAGAAAAAGGATCCGTCCATGGATGAGTTTCATTCCTTGATCACCCCGAATTTAATTTCTGAATAACCATTCTGAGCAAGGGTTCTTAAGATGTGTTTAATGGTAGAAAAAGGAATAGTCTGATCAGAGAGAAGGATGGCTCTCGAGTCGATTTTTACGCTCGAGTTAGCATCAGCAATCAGTTTTTCTTTCGCTCTTTCCTTTTCGAGTCGTGCACTCAAAGGCTTTTCGTATTGCTCGTAGGTGGCGATGAATTCTTTTTCTATTAAGATGCCCTTTTGTGAAAGCTCGATTTGAAGGGCTGGATCTGTCAGGCTAGTAGTATTGATACCGCTCGGAAGCTGAGTGCCATTGGATGGCGCTATAGCGAGTGCATCAGATGCGATTCCTTTGAGTAAGAAGACAAGAAGGATTGTGAAGATATCAGCCATGGATGTAATTTGAAGACTGAGATTCCCCGATTCCTTGTTTTTTGGCTTATTTTGGAAGAGTCTTCTTTTTTTTGTCATGTGCTCTCCTAGAATTCCCCAACAACTAGTGGAAGGTTTGCTTTGTTGATCTGGTCCATCACCTGGGTCATGGACTTGTAATCAACACTATCTTCTGCTGAGATTAAGATTTGATTGAGTTTGAGTTCGGGTGCTTTCAGTGACTCAATTTCCTTTTGCATGGATTTGAGAGACTCGGGATTACTCAGGTTAAATTGCAGGGTACCGTTTCGTTTCCCTTTGATCCTAAACTCAGCACTTTGATTCGGGTGAATCTTTACGACAACCTCGGTTTCAGGTTCGGCTGCAGAGGCGTCGGAAGCGTTTCCGGGGGTAGCCGCCTCAAAAAACCCAATACTAATGAAGCTAGCCGAGGCAAGAAGAAAGGTGATGAGCACGGTGAAGCAGTCAATAATGGGAGTGATGTTGAGATCAACTTCCTGACTTCCTCCACTACCAAAATTGGCACTCATGACTGGCCTCTCGTTTGAGATTGGTTTCCTAGGCTGAATACCATGATCGAATCCATGACCATGAGGCCCGCTGACTCAAGTTCTGCTGTAAGGCGATTCGCTTTGTTGATGAAAAAGCTAAAAAGAATCATGCAAGGAACCGCGACTCCAAGCCCCATCATGGTGGCATTCATCGCAGTTGAAATCCCATTAGCAAGGAGAGCCGCTTTTTGCTGAGGGTCTGCGTGTCCCACGGCAGAGAAGGACTCAATGAGACCTGCGATGGTTCCCAAGAGGCCAAGAAGGGTAGCTACGTTTGCAATAGTGGCAAGGTAGTTCGTCCGTTTTTGAATTTTTTCAGCATACTTATTTCGAGCAAGTTCAATAGAATTCATGATGAGTTCTTCGGGCTGATGAGCTCTTTCAAGAGCGGACTTAATGAGATCAGCACTGGGTTTGCCTGCAAATTGATTACAGAGTGCAACGGCTTCGTTGAGCTGTCCTCTCGAGACGAGGTCGCGAATGCGATCATAGAATGAGTCAGCATTTTGAATGGAGTAGGTTTTAAAGAGAGTTTGTGCACGCTCAATCACGATGGCGCCCGCAATGACCCCCGAAATGAGGATGGGGGCCACATGCATAAAATTATTTTTAATGAATTCAAAGAATTCCATAGTTATTTCTCCTTACAAGCCCAATCCGAATGGGCTTTGGTGTTCCAATCGCGCATCATTGCTCGATCATTTAAACTTTTGTGCTCGTTTGCAATCGTTCTCAGTTCGCGGCTCTTTTTGATGATTTCCTTTTTAGATTCATCACTGGGTTCTTTTCCCCAAGAGTCCGAGAAGGTGTCCTCCTGATTCGCATCACTCATGAGTTCATCCATGTAGTGTTTTTTAGGCGGGGTACAGTCTTCTTTGCAGCGAGAGGTTCCAGTGCAGTAACTGAGTCGGATGATCGACTCGGGGCCTACGATGGATCCAACCACGACTTCTTCTTGTTTGGATTTATTTTTTATTATGGTGAAGTTCACTGCTTTTTGGTTCACTTTTAAGCAGATTGATTTTGGATTGACGTTAGCGTGAACGATGGGAAAGGCATTTGTGAAATCAAGAAAGTCTTCAATGTCGCGTGATTTGATCTCATCTTTATGTCTAAACTCAAAAGCATAGCAGTGGTTTTCTTCATGAGTGGGTTGGGAGCCGGGTGAAGATGGAGCCGTAGAGGGTGAAGTGTTTTGATTGGATGCTGGATGAGTGGGTTCAGGGGCACCTTCATGATTTGCGGCTGAAGTGGTCTCTGCTGGAGCGCTTGGCTGAGGGAGAGTTTCGCTTTGACGATGATCGGGCTCGAGATTGCGTCCTTTACCTTTTCTCTTATCAAGCTCAAGGGTGATTCCCACGAGAAGAGCGAGGGCGAGAATAATGAAAACAGGCTTTCGCATGAGGGCTCCCTTTAGGATTGAAGTTGATCAAAGTGATCTATTAAAAACAGTCTAAATCATGGCGGTAAATTGTCAAATAAAATTAAGAATCGTTATATTACAAGCACTTGAGATAAAGTTCGACTAAAAGGAGGGCGGAAGTCGGGCGTGATTGTTAAGTAAGTTTAACAATGTGAGTCAAGTTGGACTAAGTTGGTCAACTATGATATCAATGGGGGCGGGGATGATTGGCTTCGCTTGGAGATCTGGGTGAGTTGCCAAATCTTGAGGTGCCTCACGGTTCGAGAGATTCCTTCGAGTACGGAGATGATAAATCCCTCCGTCCCATCTTTATAGGCCCCATAGTAGATGTAGTTTTTATAAAACATTGCGGGAAAAGAGAGAAGGATGCGGAGAAGGTGTGTTCTCAGTCCACGATCAAAATCATTTTTGGCCTGGATACTGGTGTAGTGATTGAGCTTGTTTAGAAATCTTTCGATTCGAAGGTCTTCAACATGGATGATGGGTTCATGAATTTTCTGAGTGATGTAATTACTTTTTACCCCTTCGTGAACCTCTCCCTCAAACTCCAAATGCTCTTTATAGAAGAAGCGAATGTGGTAGGAAGGGTTCCATATTCCATAGTGAATGGGTTTTTTTAAGAAGAATTCCTGCCGTCTCACTTGATATTGAGCAGGCGTGAGGTCCGGGTCTGAAAGTAGATTTTGAAGTCTGCGGGCCAGTTCTGGAGAGCATTCTTCGTCACCATCCAAAAAGAATACCCACGAGTGCCTTGCGTGAGAGAGTGCAAAATTTCGTTGAGCGGAGAATCCTAGCCATTCTTTTTCAAGGAATCGGATTTTATTCGCCCAAGGTTTGCTTGGGTCTCTGCAGATGCTCGGAGTTTCGTCAGTGCTAAAGGAGTCGACAACGAGAATCTCATCGCACCAGAGGAGGGAGGTGAGGGCTCGCTCAATAAAGTGCTCTTCATTCTTGACGATCAGTAATCCGGTGATGGGCCTCATGAGTTTGAGTTTAGCTCAGGTTTTTTTAAATTTCTTATGAAAAATCGAGCTGAGTGAAGGTGTTCAAAGAGGTCCATCTCGATAGGTAAGGTGTCACCGGTCATGAGTGCTGCAAGAATCTCTGCTGCAAGTGAGGAGTAAGTCACTCCCCTTGAGCCTAAACCGGTAATGAGCCACTCACCCTTGCAAACGGGGAGTGCTGGTAAATCCGAAACCTTACTTCCTCTAAAGGCGTGAGCATAGGTAGACTTCAAAACTTCAGGGTCGCAGAGAGGGCCAATAAGGGGGAGTTTATCAGGGGTTGAGAGTCGATACCCCACTTTAGAAGAAATCAAGTCTTTTACTTCAACTTCACTCAGCTCGGGCCATCGTTTTGCTTCTTGGATCAATTTCTCAGAATCCATCTCTTCTTGATTCTCGGCAATTCCCTTTGCCTGATAGGTTGCTCCCAAAAGGTGATAGGGATGTCCGGTAATTTCAGGCGCGAGGGGGGATGCGTAGCCTTCTTCAACCAAGACGGTTTTCAGTGTTTCGCTCAGAGGATTAGATTGTATCAGTACGGTTTGCCCGCGGATGGGGCGGGTGGGAAGAGTGTCCAAGAGCGGGTGAGTGAGTTTTTCTTGGTCCGAAAGTTTTGGATCAGCGCCGAGGGCATAAATAACGTGTGCTACAGGTTCACTGGTCTTTCCGCTCTGAAGAGTCAGTTCAAAATCCTCACCTATTTTCTTCACCCCGGCAACTCTCTCAGGAATCACACTAATCAGGTGATGCAAAAGTCGTTTCTTGCAAAGCTCTCGTGGATTCAGCATTCCACAATCCGGAAAGAATATTCCGCGTTCATCAAGTTTGTAAAAGCTATCGGGATAGTCTGAATTCAAAAGTGGGTCAGTCTCAGTGTGGTCCGTTCTCAGGATTCCACGTTTGTTTGGAATATGCAGGTGCTCGAGTTCAGAGAGGAAGTGTACGAGAGAGGCTTGGGAGAAGCGACTGATGGGATTCGGAAGTTTGCTCAGTTGGGTGTTAAAAAGAGCAGCGGAGTTGCTGGACGCCCGATTGGCCACTCCATTAGGGTCATAAATCTGAATTCGAAAACCACGCTTTGCCAGGACCTGTGCGATGGCTGAGCCGGCTAATCCTGATCCAATAATAGCAATCGGACCTGCGTCAGGGTGTGCAAGCTTCAGTTCTTGATTCGAAAACCAGGGAGGTGTGCGCGATGGCTTTTGAGAGCCTAGAAAAGTAGCCGTAATGCATTCTCGCTTTTGACCAAAGCCGGGTCTTTTTGCAATTTGGAAAGACAATAGTTCTAAAGATCGTCTGACCCAGCCCGCAGCGGTAAAGCTTGCGCCTTGAGTGTGATGATTTGAGTGAAGTGCAATCTCATGGAAGAGTCCTTCAGAGAATGCATCTGGATTTCGGCTGGGGGCAAAGCCATCCCAATACCAATGATTCACGGTGAATTCCATCTGAGGCAAAAGGGCTTGCGCGTCTCCGAGTCCTAAGTAAAGTTTCACTCGGCCACCCAAGAAAATCAGGAGGTGAACTCCGGGCGTCAGAACGGGGTATTGAGAAAGCAAAAGCTCTGCTGTGGGCTTTAAGTCGGGATAAGCGTCATAGAGCTGGTAGAGGTCTTCCTTAACTACAGGAAATTTCTCGAATGAATAATAGGTGAGTCGTTGCTCATGACTTGAATGTTCAATGAAATTTTTCAGGGTTAAAATAAAATTGAGTCCCACCCCAAACCCAATCTCACCGACGCTTATTTTTTGAGTCTTATTTTGGAGTGAGTCCATGAACCCACTGCCCTCGAGATAAACGTAGCTTGATTCTTCCACCCCGGTGGAGGTTGAAAAGTAAATATCCTGAAACAGCGGAGAGTAGGGTGTTCTTTGGTCTCGAAACTCAATTCGGACTGCTTGAATACGCTTCTCTCTTGGTTTCACGGTGCACAGACGGCAGTAGTCGCTGGAGCCTGTCCTGGGTTTTCAGGTGCTGCAATTTGACAGACGATATTGAAGATTCCGTATCGGTCTGTGTGATAGTCAGTGGTGGGAATGTAGTAGGTCGCCATCCACCATGCGAGTTTAGCAATATTAGCCACATTTGCAGGAGTAGCAGGCATTTCCTGATACTTCACAATGTAGCTGAAGATTCCCTTCAGTAGATAATCGCTCCCCGTGTTGAGTCCCTTTTGCGAAGCCGTCTTGCGAATGAGATTCTTAAAGATGGGATAGGCGTTGTTCACTTCGGTTTTGGCAAGACCTTCATTCGAATCAAGGTCAAATCGAGTAAAGAGGCTTTCGGTGTAGTAGAGAATGACCGCAAGGGCGCCAAAGTCAAATTTACCAAAGTCTTCTTCGGTATAGCCATCTCGTCGGGATCCGTGTTCAAGCCAAATAGCGGCTTTCTTTTTCTGGCCTGGCGAGAGGGTCTTCCAATAGGCGCTGAGGCGGGGGAAGTCTTGATCGATCCAATAGTCTAAGCGATCATGAAATTGGCTTCGAAAGCAAGGTGCTGAAACTTGTGTCCAGCCCATGATGTCTTCTCCCAGTCCAGAATCACATACGGGCGTGATTTCAGCTCTCATTTGGTCGGTGAGTGAGCCGGAAGAAATGAGAATCATGGCGTAGTTCACAAGCTCTTCAATAGAGCCTTGTCCATTTCCATCACTCGCATTAGTGAAAAGATCCATGTCTTGCAAGCGCTTGGGTCCGAAGTTCGGAACCGTGGTATCGACGATTTTCACAGCGAATAAGATCTCAGAGTAGTCTTTGAAAAATGCACTCAGGTCGCTATCTACGAAATAGTCACCCCCACTAGCATAACTTTTTTGAATGTGACGCCCAACTCGATCGAGGACGAGAACGAGGGTGTTTTGAAAGTGAGTGTATCCGACGCCTGGGCCGTATTTGATGACATAAATATCACCTTTGGGTCCCTGGCGTTTTCTGAAAAGCGGTTGGTAGGTGAGGAGTTTTGCTTTCGTTGCATTAAAACGCTTCACTTCATCGGCGTTACTCAGGGACTGTCCATAGGTATCGAGAGCCTGGGAGAGTTGCTGCTTAGTGATGTTTTCACGATCAAGTCCCAGTTTCTCGTACATTCGGTCCAACTGGCCAAGATCCAGAAAAATCTCATGGATGAGACCATATACGGTATCAATCACGCCTTGGTCTACTCCGGATTGAGTGGTTGAGAACATGAGTTTTCGAATGAGCGGACGGAGTGCGGATTTCATGACTCGTGGAGGAATAGAGCCTATGATGCTCGCTGGAAGTTCATCGATCAAATGATCGAAGATCGGAAGCGGGGTAAGTCCGTTGTGGAGCTCGAGAGAGTTTTCAATATAAGGCTTCGCTTGAAGTGCGAGCTCCCAGAGAAAATCTCGGAAAGCGTAATCATTCATGATTCGATCAGCGACATTGGCTCTTGGGCTCAAAGGGTCATCCCCAATGGCAGTTTTATAGGCAAGCATGATTCCACCAAGGCCCATAGCGGAACGAAAGATTTGAGCCCAATCCTGGTTCTCGATCGCATCTCGACGAGAGTTGAACATGAGCCATTTTGCAAGAAACACTTTATCGCTCAAATTGTCAAATGCAGGTAGGTTCAGTGAAGCCGTGAGTTCTGTGATGAGTGAATTCAGAGCATCTGAAGAGAGGGCGCCGACGGGGAGAGAGCCAACGAAGTCACCGAGCTGATCACCGGCGCGCTTGAAAGCGGCGACCATTTCTATCAGTTCAGCATTAGAAGGATTCCCATTCTGGCGAAGGTTCAAATAAGGAATGAGGTCAGCGGTAATGCCTTGAAGTCGATCCAGTGAGGTTTTGAGTAAGGCGATCTCTTCTTTGGTAAATTCTTTATCGGATCCGCCAAAGAGTGCTGACTTTAAGCTAAAGGCTCCAAGCATGAGCTCGGGGTGAACGGTTCGGTTCGTAATCAGGAAGCCTTTTACTAAATTGTACATGTCGCCCGTCGAGTAGGCATTCTCAGAGCTACCGCGAACGTAATCCGTAAAAAACCCCAGTGATTGATTAATGCAATCAAAGGCGCCTTTCCACTCGGATTGAGACATCTTTCCGCTAACGTACCGACCGACGAGGTCGCTTGAATTGTTTAAGCACCCATTGTTTCCAACTCCACCTTGGGGAGGAGCGGGAAGCGACTTGCGACCAAGAAGGCCGCATCCTGTACTCATCATGAGTGCGCATGCAGCAACTGAAACTTTGAAAAGAGGCATCTTGCCCCTGATGAAATTAAAACGCATATTTCAACCAACCTCGTAAACGATCATCCCCATCGTAGTGTCCGACCCAACCTTGGGTCGAGCTTGCTAAAATCAAGTCCATTCCCATTCCTACAGTTAAGTGAGAAGAGGGGATGTAGTGTTCCAAATCCATTGAAGCCAAATGGTTTTGCTGGATGAGATCCTGGATCCAACTCAGATTCCCTTCGGTCACATCCGAGAAACGCCAGTTCCCGCCCACTTGAATTCCCTGCTTTAAAGGGAACCGAGAAGGAAGATCTACATTTACATCGGGAAGGGTGCTGGATCGATTAAAGGGTTGCTCGTGAATAAAAATCACCGACCCATCAAATCTAAAATTTTGGGTGAGTTGGGTGCTGGTTCCAGCGCTGATGATGGAGCTTGGAGTGATGATCGGGTTGAGCCAATTCGCTTGGTTTTCAAATTGGAAGGGTTGCTCGTAACTTGCAGAAAGCCACAGATTCCAATCTTTGTAGGGGCTATCATAGCCAAGCTCAAGGGTATTAATATTTCGCATCGGAAACTGGGGACGGATGTTTACATCCAGTTCACCGGAAGTACCTTGAGTGTTTAAAAAGGGTTCCGCTGCCATTTGCACCATGTTTACAGGAAGCACACCTGAGTTCAGGCTCGCAAAGAATCCGGTCTCAGTTTCATAGCGCGCCTTCAATGCAAAATTTGGACGAAGGAGGATGTCTTTCATCTCAGGCATCAAAAGTGAATACTTGATTGTGGTTTGTGCACCAAGAACGGTCAGTTGAGAGGGGAGTGGTTTCCAAAACGGATTCGAGGAAACAATGTTGTGATCTTTCTCTGAGGTGGGAGTTCCCATTTCAGGAATGGCGATGGGGGATCCAAAAAGTGCGATCTTTAAGCGTGGAGTCTCATAAGTCACAAAGAGTCCTGTCATGCCGACCAACTGAGGATGAAGTTCATCCCAGGTAAATCGTGGAGACCAGAGGCTCATCATGCGCCAGGTTTTATCGAGTTTCGACCAATCAAAAAGTTTTCTTCCCGCAGTCACTTGAAAATTGCCAAGAAGACCGGGCTGCGTTTGAGTGTAAAGCTCTTGTGGGTTTACACCGAGATCCGGTTTATTCGTAATGAAGGTGTAGAGAGAGATGTCGCCTTGAGTGTGAAGAATTCGAGAATCTTTTTTTCCTCGGAAAGTAGCATTCACTGTCGTGGAGTTAGTGCCTCGAGAGTCGGATTGATAAAGGAAGCTTGAAGTATCAAAGCCAATGGTTCCAGTGTAACGGGTATCGCCCGTGAGGGTACCCAGAGATTCACTATTCATTCCCGAAAAATCTACATCATTGCTCGCGTAGGATTCGCTTGCGGTGATGAGGGCTGCTATGGCTAATAAAAGCTTTGATTTCATCCTAATTAGTGTATCTAGTAAAAGGATCATTATTCAAGAACTGTTGAAAAAATTTCAAGTATGTCAGAGCTATACCGTTGTATAAAACTCATCTTTTCTTTCGACATCGGATGCGTGAATTGAAGAGAACACGAATGAAGGGCCGGTCTTGAAAAAAGTGTCATGCTCTTGGCATTTCCATATTTTGTATCGCCAATGAGTGGATGTTTCATCGCTTGAGCCTGAACTCGAATCTGGTGAGACCTGCCGGTTTCAAGTGTGAATCGAGCAAGAGTGACTGGATCCTTTGAGTGAGGATGAATGAGTGCCTGAAGTGGTTCTACCCAAAGGGTGGCGCTTTTAGTGTTTCGAGTACCAGATGGAACTACTCGGACTTCGTTCGTGGATTCATTTTTCAGTAAGAAGTGTTCCCACTTCTGTTTTTGGGTATTCTCAAATTTCCCCCAAAGAATCGCGTGATATTGACGGTCGAGTTCACCTGACTGAAGTTGTTCGGTTAAGCGCTCAGCGCTTTTTGAGCGTTTCGCCACTACCATGAGTCCACTCGTATTTCGATCTAATCGGTGAATGAGGCCGACATAGTTTCTACCGAAATGGGTACGGAGAAGGTCAACAAGAGATGGTTCTCCGGAGGAATCTCCTTGTGAAAGGAGTCCTGCACTCTTTGAAAGAACAACGAGGTGTTGATCCTCATAGAGGATTTCAAACGGAGCGTTTATTTTACTGGAGTCAGCCATTCTTTTGGAAACTCGCCTTGTAAGTCACCCCGAACGAGAGCCGCGTAAGCTTTTTGGATCTGTTGGGTAATAGGACCTGGCTTCCCAGCGGCGTCTCCGCGACCAATCTTGCGATCGTCTACTGAGGATACGGGAGTAATCTCAGCAGCGGTTCCGGTGAGGAATACTTCATCCGCACAGTAAAGTTCATCCCGAGTAAAGCGTGTTTCAACGAGCGTGAGTCCACGCTTCTTGATCATTTCCATCACGGTATTGCGTGTGACTCCATTTAAGATGGAGGTAAGCTGAGTGGTCTTCACGATATTGTGGCGGATGATGAAAAGGTTTTCGCCGGTTCCTTCGGTCATATAGCCTTCGGTATCGAGCATGAGGGCTTCATCATAACCTTGGCGAATGGCTTCACTTTTAGAAACCACACCCGTAATGTATGCACCGGTAATTTTTCCTTTAGTCATGGCACTGTTCACGTGTGGACGCACGAAAGTAGAGACTTTGAGGCGTGCGCCTTCATTGATGCCTTTATCCCCAAGGTAGCTGCCCCATTCCCAAACGAGGATTGCGAGTTCTACTTTTGGATTGGCGCCAGGGAAAACACCGAGTGGGCCGTCACCAATGAAAGCCAGTGGACGAACGTAGCATTCTTCAAAGTTATTGGCTTTGCATGCATCTACAGCGGCTTGAACCATTTCATCCAAAGTGAAGGGAATTTCAAAGCCCATGATTCTTACTGAATCTTGGAGGCGCTCCATATGTTCACGAAGTCGGAAGATCGCTCCACCGCCATTTTTTTGTTTGTATGCGCGAATACCTTCAAAGGCACCAGTGCCGTAATGAAGTGCATGGGTAAAGAGGCTAATCTTTGCTTCTTCCACACCGAGGATTTTCCCATTCAACCAAATCTTGTCGCCACGTGCCATATTCAGTTCTCCCTGAACTTATTGGATACCTGATAGGAGGTAAAAGATCCTCTAATCTTTACTGATATAGCTTCATCATTTTTTCTGCTAACTCATCTCGATCCTGATCCAGGATAAAGCTTTGATCAGGCTTTAGGTTTCGAAACCAGGTTCTTTGGTGCTTAGCGAGCTGTCGGTGGGAGAGTTCAATTTCATCAATGAGGCCTTCAATCCCAGGTTTCAATTTTCGGCCCTCGGGCTTTGTGCCAGCCAGATATTGAAGGACCTGTTCATATCCGACAGCACGCAGGGTTTTTGATTCAGGGTATTTTTGAAGGAGAGCCTGGGTCTCCTCGATGAGGCCCCCTCTGATCATCTCTTGAATTCGGGTTCGCATCCTTGCCGCCAAAGCCTCTTTATCTCGATCCACCACCCAAAGTTGAAACTGCGGGTTCGGAGCGTCGCTCATCGAGGACTGGAGCTCAGATGGTTTTTTTCCAGAGAGTCGAAAAATCTCAAGTGCGCGAATGATTCGATAGCGATCTGCGGGGCCCACTTTTTGAGCGTGCGCGGGATCCGCAAGGAGAAGCTCTTGAAAGAGGATCGAGGTTTCCAGTCCCTCGACTTCGGCTCGAAACTCGGGAGAAGTCTCTGGCGCCTCCCAAAGTCCTAAGCGAAGGGACTTCAAATAAAATCCGCTTCCTCCGACAATGAGGGCGCGTTTTCCTCGCTGGTGAATCTCATCTAAAACTCGGTTGAAGTCCCGTAGAAACTGACCCGCGTGATAATTCTGAAGGGGGTGTGCGATATTAATTAAATGGTGGGGGACACGACTAAGATCATCCGCATTTGGTTTGGCCGAGCCAACATTAAACTCCTGATAAAAGCAAACGCTGTCCGCATTGATGATCTCGAGTGAGAGCTTCTCTGCGAGTTCGATCGCAAGACTGGACTTACCCACTGCGGTGGGACCGGTCAGGATAATCGACTGAACCATTCTTCCACCTTCGTCTTTGAGATTTTAATTGAAGTGGGTCGACCGTGGGGGCAATTGCCAGGATGTTCGCAGGCAAACAATTTCCGGGTAAGATCGATCGCAGATGATTCTGGAATAAAATCTCCTGCCTTAAATGACGAACGACAGGCCTCCATCGCAATCTTCTCAAATAGGGTTTCATCCCAGGCCAGTTGTTGAGCGTTCACTTCCGTATCTACTAAGCGTTCAAGAAGATTCTTCAGTCGTTCTGCAAGAGAGCGGTTGCCCCATACCCCAGGGATCGATCGAAAGAGCACAGATTCCTCACCGAAAATCTCAACACTAAAACCCATGGTTTCTAAAAGCGGGAGTTTTTCTCGAAGCATGAGAATTTTTTCGAGGGGAAGCTTCACCACTTCAGGAACGAGGAGCTCTTGAGTTTCTAGCGTTTCATTTCGAAGAATTCGATTTTTGAGCTTCTCATAGCGAATTCGTTCATGAGCCGCATGCTGATCAATCAGAGTAAGGGTGTCGTCTTTCTCAAAAACGAAGTAGGTGGAGAAGAGGATTCCACGATAATCCCCGATCGGAGTAGAATCAATAAAGCTTTCGTTTGAACTCGTCAGTGAAAACGAAGAATCTAAGGGAAGCGTGGGCGTGAAGCCGGGGCTCCAAACGGGATTCCAAGTTGAATTCCATGTAGGTGCGCCAATCGGAGGGGATTGGAATCGATCGGAGCCCAAGAGTTGCGTGAAAGCAGCATCACAAAGGGTAAAGATCTTTCGAGAATCTAAAAAACGAATTTCAGTTTTGCTCGGATGTACGTTCACATCAAGCTCATCACTGGGGAGATTGATCTTCACCACACAAGCCGGAAAATTACCGGGTAAGAAAGATTGTTTCAGTGGATTTAAAATGGCCATTTGAAGGGTGCGGTCCCGAAGCGCTCGTCCATTTACAATTTGATACATGGAGCGGGTGTGAGGAAAGCTCAATCCTTTTAGCCAAATCACCTGAATTCCATAGTGGCCAGGTAGCTCTACTTCTTTTACTTCGTAGGGATTGTCTTCAGAGAGCATTCGAACGGCACGGTCTTTTAAGCTCTCGGCTGGTAAATTGAGAAGGGTTCGCTCGTCACTTTTTAAAGTAAAGCTGACCTCAGGGTGGGTGAGCGCAAGACGCTCCAAGATTTCCCGTACAGCACTCGCTTCGGCTCCCGGTGATTTTAAGAATTTGAGACGGGCCGGGACCTGTGAGAAAAGGGAAGCCACTCGAATTCGGGTTCCGTGATTGGACCCCAGGAAATTCAGGTTTGCGACTTGATGAGAGGTCACTCTTTCAGAAGCACTCTGAGATAACTTGATTTCAAAGGTCTCGCTCGATTCCTGATTTCGGGAGGTGATTCCCAATTCAGAAACTGAAGCGATGCTTGGAAGCGCTTCTCCCCTAAATCCAAGAGTCTCTAATTGAGAGAGGTCTTCAAATTCTCGGATCTTACTGGTCGCATGTCGGCCAATGCAGAGCTCTAAATCTTCGCG
>CAIOKW010000170.1 GCA_903858975.1 Oligoflexia bacterium
GCCTGCAACGCAGGAATTATTATGTATAACGTCTACGATAACTTGACGAGTTTGGGAGGCGCAAATCCAATCGGGGAGTTTTCAAGAATGTTTCCCTCGACGGTGAGTGATTCGAAGCTGCAAAGTACTTGGGCTGCGCTAGATGCACTCCAGACTGTTTTGTTACCAGGTTCCGTAGTGAGTGCTGCAGATCAGATAGTGCCGAATGCCTATAATACGGGTTCAGTTTTAGTGAAAGATTGGACTACTGATGCAAAGATTTACGCATTCTTTTTAACCATGGCTTTAATTGGTGAAACGGGAAATCGTTTTGGAAGTCCAAGTGCCACCTATACTCAAGGTGCAGATTACGTTTGGACGAGTAAAGCAGCGGTACAAGCCGATTCAACGGGAACCGCGTGTGCTCTTGCATCGGGATTTTTGAATTTCATCGACTCAGTAAATTCCATTCTCACACTTCTTCCAAGCAATGCGCAGGCAAGTGTGGCCTCAGCCTTGGCAATCATTAGCACAGCTGAGACGGCGGGGACGCTTCAATGCACCACCTTGGACGGTTATTCAGCAGCTCAGTGTTCAGCCGCAAGTCAAAGACTTCGTTATCGAGCGTCTTGCAATGAATCCCTCCCGATTGCATCTTTTGCAGCTGGGGTCATTAAAGGGGTAAATGCAGCGTGGCAATAACTCCGATCCTAAGCCTGATTACATTTTTGCTATCCATTCAGGCCTTCGCAATGAGAGGGAATGAGACTCTGATTAGCTCACCTCGACAAAAGGCTATGGGCGGGATTGGTGTTGGACTCGCAGACGATGAGTACGCGTTATTTAGTAATCCGGCCGGACTCGCCGGACAAGAAAAACGAAAGTTTCATGCAGCGGGAATTGGAGTCGAGGCTTCCCTGGATACCTATGAGTCTTTAGCCACCGTTTCCTCAGCAATGAGTGGGTTTCAGATCAGTACCTTAAACAAGCTGATGGGAAAAGATATTTACGTTCGATCTAGTTTTGCACCTATGGTGACGCTCCCGCATTTTGCACTCGCCTTTGTGGGTGATGTTCAAGGTGCCCTCATGCTCACTAATCAAGCGAATCCCAACTATACGATTGGTGATATGACAACCTATGGCTTCCAGGCAGGAATGGGATGGTCATTCAAGTCCGGAAGGCGTCCCGTTGATGAATGGCGCGTCGGTCTCACCGGTAAAATGCTGTGGAGGCGCGGTGGATATTTTGATCTGGGAACCTCTGGTTTCTTGGCCCTCGCAAATGGAGCTCAGACGTATGTAAATCAACTGGTGGGAAGCTATGGTGCTGGATATGGTGCAGATGCAGGAGTGCAGTATGTGAGACATCTGGACCGGGATACCGACTTCTTTGTGGGCGCAAGTCTGACAGATATAGGGGGTACACATTTTTCCCAAGTGACGGCAAGGACATTGCCAACCAATCCTTCAGTGGGATTTGGAGTAAAGAAGTCGACTGACTTCTTAAAATTCAAAGCAGGTCTTGATTTTAGAAATCTCGATCAAGCCATTCGTTTTTCAAATAAAGTTCATTTTGGAACCGAGACTTCACTTCCGCTATTTGATTTGTATGCAGGATTAAATCAGTTGAATGTGACGTATGGGGCTGCATTTGATATCTGGGTAATCAGAGTCACTGCGTTTTCATATGCGGAAGAACTAGGGGTTGCCTTCCATCAAGATACTTCGCGACGATATATGATTCAGGCTGATTTCAATCTGCCGATATAGAAAAAGCCCCTGTCCTAGAAGAACAGAGGCTTTTTAAAATTACTGATCAAAAAATCAAGCGTCGCCGATCACTTTTTTCAGACGCTTTTCAGCGGCGAAGAAAAACAACCCTACAACGATGCCCATTCCGCAAAGAAGAAGGAAGAACGCATCTTTAGGCATTTTTTCATAAAAAGTACCAATATATCCTGCAAGGTAGTTCCCGAAGAATGAAGAGAGGAACCACATTCCCATCATCATGGAGAGCATTCTCGCTGGAGCAACTTTAGTGACCAGTGATAGTCCAATGGGAGAGAGGTAAAGCTCACCCATGGTAAATAACCAAGTGGTGAGAGTGAGCCAAAGGAGACTTCCTTTTTCAGCACCTTCACCGACAACTTTAGCTGCAAGAATCATAATGATAAATGCTGCTCCACAAAGTACGGAACCAATCCCCATCTTACGAACGGAGCTTGAGATCTTCCCTTTTTTCGCACGATTATTCCAAACCATGTCTAGGAGTGGAGCAAAGGCAAAAATCATTGCTGGATTGAACGACTGATACCAAGTGGATGGAATATTCAATCCGAAGAATGTCCAGTTTGTCTTTTCATCCGCCCAAAGTTGAAGAGTGTTTCCTTGCTGCTCGTAAATTGCCCAGAACACAATGGTTCCCAAGCAGAGCAATACCAGTGCAACGACTCGACTTTTATCTTCTTCAGATAATTTTCCGAGTGCATAAACTACAGCGGCAATCATTCCAAATATGATGATGAGTTTAAAGATCACTGGAAGAACGAGGATTACGAAGAATAGAATCGCAACTCCAAAGAAGCCAAGGATAGTGAGTAATGCAAATCCAGGACTCTTTGCTTCAGAAGGTGCATTGTTCGCACGAGCAGCCTCATGTTTATCCATAGGAAGCAATTTACGACCAAAATGATAAACTAAGAGACCTGCGAGCATACCAATGCCGGCCGCAGTGAATCCATAGTGCCATCCATAAACTTGTCCTAAGGTTCCGCAAACGAGCGGAGAGAACACCGCTCCGAGATTGATCCCCATGTAGAAAATGGTGAAGGCACCATCACGTCTTGCGTCTCCCGGAGGATAGAGATTTCCAACCTGAGTAGAAATGTTTGGCTTAAATGCTCCATTCCCCAGAATCAAAAAGCAAAGCGCCAATAAGAACATGTTTTCGAAAGCCATCAGGAAGTGCCCGATCGCCATTAAAACTGCGCCTAAATAGACGGTTCTGCGCTGTCCCCATACTTTATCGGCAAGAATTCCGCCGAAGAATGGAGAGAGGTATACGAACCCCGTATAAAGACCATAAATTTGAGATGCGAGAGGTTGAGTCTCCAGTGGGCCGAAACCCATTTCAAGCATGTGCCTTAAGGAATCAAACCCAAAGACGCTTGCAGCCTTTGCAGGATCCTTAATGAGGTAGTTTGTCATATAAAGGACGAGAAGTGCTCTCATTCCATAATATGAAAAGCGTTCCCACATTTCTGTGAAAAATAGTACGAATAGGCCTGCGGGGTGCCCGAAGTAAGTTTTTTGCTTTTCAGGTGCCACGAAGCCGTCAGCAGTGGTGTTCAGTGTAGTCATGTTTTCCCTCTCCCTTTAGATAATTAGGCTAGTCATAATCGAAGCTTAGGGTGAAAGTCGAGAGGAATTTAAGCTCAGGTAATTTGCATCAGTGTGAAACCAACCAAAAAC
>CAIOKW010000171.1 GCA_903858975.1 Oligoflexia bacterium
GGTCTCCCCACGCAGCCCACCCTAGATCCGAGTCGTGCGAACTTATTTGATTTAATGAAAAAATTCTTCTTAGAGCGTGACCAGAATGCATCTGCATATGTTGGCCTTCATCATCGACTTGATAAGGACACATCGGGCATCGTGCTTTTTACTAAGAAGGAGTCAGCAAATAAGGGCATTTCTGATCTTTTTTTAAAGCATGATATTCAAAAAACGTATCAATGTATCTGTTGGCGTTCGCCGAGTGCTCCCGTGATGGAAGTGGGGCATGAGTTTACCATTGAGAATTATCTGGGAAGAGTAGGGGAGCGAAGTGGTAAAGCAAAGTTTGGATCTGTTAAGTCGGGCGGTGACTTAGCCATTACTCATTTCAAAGTTTTAGAGCGGTTTCGAGACTTATACTGGCTGCAGGCGATGCCCCAAACCGGACGAACCCACCAAATTCGTGTTCATTGTTCTGAGGCTGGATTTCCAATTTTAGGGGATGCACAATATTTTCCAGATAAAGTTCTCAGTATGATTCAATCTCCCCGACTCATGCTCCACGCGGCAAAGCTTGAATTTGTTCATCCGATGACTGAACGTAAAATAGAAGTTTCCTCTCAGCTTCCCGAAGAGTTTATGCGTTTCTTGAGCCAAACTAAAACATGACAGCATCTAAACGCCCTGTCAGCTCTCTTCTTGCTTATTTTTATAAGAATTATAGGGCTGCAATTATTACGGGAATGATCACTATTATCGTAATTGATTGTGGTGAGCTCTTAATGCCCTTGATTTTGAAAAACCTAGTGGACTCAGTGAGTGGTCATTACTCCCAGACATTAGTGCGAAGCTCACTCTATGCTGTGGGTATGGTGGTGCTTGTTCAGGTAATCGGTAGGTACCTATGGAGAGTGTCTTTAGCAAAGGGGGCGATGGCAGCTGGTGCAGATTTGAGACGTTTATTTTCCAGTCAAATCTTCGAGGGCCTCTTTAGGGACATTCAAAGAAGGAAGGTCGGCCAATTGATGACCCTGGCGACGAGTGACGTTGAAAACATGAGGACTGCACTCGGTCCAGGTTTGATTTCGCTTGTGGATGCACTTTTTTATTGTTTCACCATCCCGTTCGCAATGATGATGCTTGCTCCTCATATTACGCTGAAAATTCTCATACCCCTCTTAGGTATTCCATTTTTGGTAATCTTTCTTCAGAAGAAGATTTATGAACGCTCATCACAAGTCCAATTGCAAATGGGCAGGTTGGGGACGCTGACACAGGAGGTGATTGCAGGTGTGCGGTTAGCGAAAGTCTATGGAGCTGAACGGGAACTCTCTGAGCGAATGCAAAGTCAAAGTCATGAACTCAATGTGACCCAAGTGGACTTATCTAAAACACAATCAATCTTTGGACCTTCGTTAGAGTTTTTTCTGAGTGTTACTTTAGTTTTGCTTTTTGGTATGGGAACAGGGCTGTCAGTAGGCACTTTAGTTGCCCTTCAAAGATTTGTTCAAAAGTTGATGTGGCCCATGACTGCATTAGGAATGTCGATCATTTACTTTCAAAAAGCTCGAGCAAGTGGAGTCGACTTTTTTCAGTTCCTAGAAGAGCCTAAGGGTGAATCTTTGGAAAAGGTCGGTAAATGGGAATGGACCCCCCTATCAGGCACTCCAGTCATTGAGGCAAGGGATTTGAGTTTTGGGGTCATTTCTCATCTTAGCTTCAAGGTGAAACAGGGTGAGTGGGTAGGCATAGAAGGAAGAGTTGCTAGTGGAAAATCGACCTTGTTTTCACTGCTTTTGCGTTTTGTAGATCCACCGCGCGGACAGCTTTTTATGAATGGAGTCGATATTCTGGACTGGGACATTCAGACCTTACGCCAAAGTTTTGCGTCGGTTCTTCAGGAGCCCTATCTTTTTCAGGGAAGCATTCAGTCTAATCTTGAGGTGGGCAGTGAGGTCTCGATACAAGAGGCTCTTAGAATTGCGGGGGTTGATGGAGAATTAAGTACTACTCGTTTGGATGCGCACTTAGGAGAGATGGGGACAGCTTTATCGGGTGGGCAAAAACAAAGAGTTGCGATCGCAAGGGCACTTCGAAAAGGGGCGCCGATCATGTTGTTTGATGATCCACTTTCTTCAGTTGATAGCGCAACAGCGACTCGGGTATTGAATGAGCTCCATCGTAAATTGCGGGAGAATCAAAAAACAGTAATCATGGTTTCACATCGATTGGAGCACCTCGCTCACTGTGATCAGATTATTTCTCTCAGTGTTGGGAGTAGTGAATGAGTAGCTCTTTGCGTTTTATATTTAGATATATTTTTTCAGAGAGACGTATTTTTTTCTTAGGCATCCTTATGACGGCTGGGGTTTCTCTCAGTACCTGGTTTGGTCCACGAATCATCGCAAGGATTATCGATCAGGGAATTATTCCCGGAAATAAGGCGCTCGCACTTAAGTTAGTCGTTATACTAGCCTTAGTTGAGTTGTCACGACTACTTTGCTCTGTTGCGAATCAGGTTTGTTATTCAGTTCTCGGGCAGAATGTCATTGAGAAGATTCGCTCTCGAATGATTCACCACCTTTTGTCGTTACCCGTCCCGTATTTTGATCGGGTGACTAGCGGAGGAATCATGACCCGGGTAGTGAGTGATGCGAATTCTCTCACAGATTTTTTCCAATCTGGATTTGTTTCGGTGCTCGGTAATTTAGGAACCCTCTGTGCGGCATTCGTAGGACTTTATGGCTTGAATCATCGCTTGGGCCTTTTGTTGTTTTTTACCTTTGTACCCTTTGCTTTTCTTTGCGCTCACTTTTCGATTCGGCTCAAGAAAGTATATGAAGAGACTCGGCTCAAGCTTTCGGAATTGAATTCAATTCTTGCGGATTTCCTGTTTGGAATGAAAACGATTAGGGCACTGGGTGTCAGCAAACGCTGCCACACAGAATTAGTAGAGCGGGTGGATCAGTATGCAAATACCCAAATGAGAATGGTGAGAACCTTCGCCTTATTTCACCCGACCGTTACCTTGGGAGTTGGCCTGATGCTTTTGCTTTTGATAGGGATTGGGCTTCCACTGGTAAATCAGGGTGAGCTTGCCGTAGGGGCATGGGTTGCTGCGCTCAGTTACGTGATCTTAATGCAACAACCCCTTGTTGAGATTTCTGATCGTTGGAACTTTTTTCTAGCGGGGATGACGAGTGTAGAGCGGGTTGAAGAAGTGCTGAGGGAAGTATCGGAAAGGAGCGGAGGCGGAGCCGTAGATCCATTTCATTCAATTGTGTTTGATGAAGTGAGTTTTAGATATAAAGGTGAAGAATCAAAGGCTCTCGATTCAATTTCACTTCGCGTAGAAAAGGGTGATTGGATAGGAATCTACGGTGAGAGTGGTTCCGGAAAAAGTACCTTTTTACAAATGTTGTATGGGTTTTATCAAGCTGAATCAGGTTCAGTATTATGGAATGGAAAGGCGATCTCAGAATTAGACCTCACTCAACTGAGATCAAACTTTGGTGTTGTTGAGCAGTTCCCATTTTTGTTTGTGGGTACGATTGAGGAGAACATTACATTTTTTGGGAAATTCCCTTTTAATCGCATTGAATTGATCGAAAGATTTAAGGGCTTTTCACTGATTCAGTCCATCTTAGAGAAGAGTGATTTTGTTGTATTTGAACGAGGATCCAATCTTTCGATGGGCCAAAAACAAATGATTACGTTCTTAAGGGCCTATCTATCTGAGCCGGCCATTTGGATATTGGATGAGGCCACTGCTTTTTTCGATACTGAGGCAGAGCGAGAGTTGCTCAAAGCACTAGAGAACCTCAAAGCAGAAGGCATAACGGTGATTCAGGTTGCGCATAGACCAGAAGCACTTTCTCACATGAAACGTCTGGTTAACGTACGGCAGGGGCATCTTCAGGAACTAGTGACGGAGTCTCAGAAGTCGAGCCCGAGAGATTTGCCATAATCTTTAAAAGGTCTTTCCGATCAATTTTGGGTGGATACTGATCGCGCACACTTGGGGTCTTATCAAGTCGTTTCCAGAAGTTGAACCAAGATAAGATGTCCTTGGCCGCTTTGATTTGCTGCCATAAGGAGTCGGTCTTCCGAATTCCCCTTGGCGCCTGGCCACGGAATAGCAGGTATCCATATACTGCTTCAATCTGTCCAGGGTCCTGACCTTTCAAGCATGAACCCTTAAGAGAAGATCCACCCACTTTTTGGATCTCTCGGCAAAATATGGGGAATCCACCCATCGCTTCTGAAAACTGCAAATAGTCATCTTGATTCGTATCAAAGCGTTCAAAGAGGTTTTCGATGTAGTACGGAATTGAAACCAGGGTTTCTAGTTCTCCGTGCGGCAAAGATCCGTCTTCCGTCCAATTTGGAATAGTGGACGTGAGGGTTGCTTTACGGAATACTTCGATCCCATCAGCATCCCACTCTTGGTAGTGGCCTATCAGTTGCGGAACGACATCTCCATAAATGCGGGACATGAAGTCCTTGTTGAAAAAGGTTTTGCTCAGACACTTAATGGGGATCTCTTTTACCAGATCAGTATCAGGTGTTTCTGGTGTGCAAGTTGCAAAAACTGTTTTACTCACTTCAGTCAGGATTTTTTTGCCGCCATAAGTAATGGTCAGAAATTCCGTGGTTTCAATCGCATCTACATATTGGTCTCCGTTCCCGGTATGGGTAAAGAGATTGATGCTTCTCATACGGGATTTTGCTGCATGTTCTGCTGTCGTTCCGTCTGGGTAGGCTAGCTTTAAATCTTCAATGAGGTCATCGATATCGTACAAAAGGTCAGTCATGTCGGCTTCATTAATGCGGGATGAGCCAGGCATTTCTGAGTCATTAGTGATCTTGTAAAGCGGGTAAACGAGCTGAAGAGTGTTATAGATGAATGCCTTATAGAGAAGATCAAATTGGTAAAATCGATCATTGACCTCTCCCTTCTTCGGAAATTTAAGCCCCCCTGTATTTCCTTCTAAGATCGGTTGTATGGCTGTGATGATCGTTTGAAGATCTTGATTTTTAATCACCTTCAGTAAGTCATATCGACTGATAGTGTCCTGCTTCGGGTTTAAACCTCGGTAAGCAAGTTCAATCTCGCTCATTTCAATACTGATACGATCACAAAGGGTCGAGAGGCTCTCCAGTTCACTGGGGACAACGAAGAGGCCATTGAGTGTCTTTGGTTTTGGCCCAATAGATTGGTGAAATACACGTGTCGTAAGTCCAGATAAAATCTTGTCTAGAGTGGTGCCCTTTACGGTGTAGCCAGCATCTTTGGTCATATCGAGGGCTAAAGTTTTAAGATCGTTTACAGCGATCGGACTTTTTCGTGCGTCGATCAGTGCTTTTATCGAAGTACCTAAAATGTCAAAGGTGTTTGAGTTGATGCCGGGTTCATATCCAGCGGGGAGTGATTTCAATTTGGTGTTTAAAGCCGTGTAGAAGACGCCAAAGGTTCTTGCGAGGTCCGTGAATTCATTCTTAGAAATTACTTTTGGATTTCCACCAATCAAAATTGCTTTTACGTCGCTCAGAATAGTGGGAGTTAATCCACGAGCGGATAGGCCCTGGTTTTCCGGTAGAAAGGAATCAATCATCGGAATGAGGTCTGAAATATTTACATTTTGGAAGCTCTTTACTTGAAGAAGGTTCGCTAATGAAAAAAGTGCCGTACCGAGATCATCTCCTTTACGGAAAGGTTCATATAGAAATGAAAGTTGGTTAAGTTCGTAGTTAGTGAGAGTGAACTCATTACTTTGAAATAAGATGGCTTTCGCCTTGAGACCCTTATTAATATAATCTTGGTATTGATCCCATTGAATCGTATTCTCAGGAGAGAGCTTAGTGATGAGTTTCTTGACATCATCTAAAGCCGCTTTAATTTGGATATTAGAGATAGAGTAGAGACTTGGATATCGAAGTACGATCTCAAGGGTTGCCCCTACTTGATCCGTCCAGGTCTTTTTTGATTCTTTTTCCCAGATAATATAGAGGTCGATGGATTTTTGGATCAGTTGCCTAATGTCTTTAGGTGAGAGTGCTTCGCCATCTCTACCCAATAGAATGGGTAAAACTTTCCGAAGTGTAGAAATGCCCAATGCGATTTCTTCAGTTTTATCTGAGTTTTGAAATAAGGGTTCAAGTGAGGTGAGATAATCTTGCAGCTTACTGATTGCAAGGGGGTCACTCATCCCGGTTCTTGGAGAATTTGAAATCGAGGCTTGTTCAATGAGGGAAGCAACATTGTCGCCAATTTGTTGCAGAACGAGAGGATCGATATGGTGAAAGTCAATATGAATGACTTGGTCTACGATGTAGCCAGAAAGTTTTCGAAGGGATGGAGTTTCAAGGAAGGGCTTCAAAGCGATTGACCCTTGGCTTCTCGGGAAAAGTGCTGCGTTTAGAAGGAGAACTTTTGCAAAACGATCGCTCAGCATTTCAATCGATGCTCTCGAATGGAGTGTTTGGTCTAGCTTCAGAGTCTTAAATAGCCCAGTCAGTTGAGCTACGGCCCGCGCTTGCTCTTCTTCTGTGGATTCAACTTCAATGCTGAGTTGCTCTAATAATTCACTCGTGTTGGATGTGAGAAAGAGTGCGTCATAGAAATGTGAAATACTATCAAAAATAGGTTTCCATTTTTCTTTTTCAATAGAGCCTTCATTGCCGCCTACGAGAAGGAGTTTAGCATATTGATAAATAGGGAGTTGTTCCCTGACAATCGTAAGTGCGCTTGCGTCTGTTTTTGCGGTGTAGACATCGAGTTCTTTAATGAATGCATTTAAGTCATTCCATGAGAGAGAGTTCGAGGAGTCCGAAAGAATTGATGAAAGGTTGAGTACAAATTTGTTGAGCGCGATACTGGCAATATGTTTGATTTCGGGTGATGTGCTTCCAGGATTAATTAAAGCGCTCATGTAGGGAGCGAAAGGGCCAATAATCTGACCAAATCGGGTGAGCTTACTTCTGAGTACTACAATCTCGGGGCGGGTAAGCTGGTTAACGTTTCCGCCGACCACAGCTGATTTAATCTTGAAAATTGACGACACAAAACCGTCAGTGAGCGGATTATTTTCTGGAAGGTAGCGGTTCGCAAACTGCTGCAGTTCTTTTGGAGCATATACGTCCGTATTTGATCCGCGCGTATAGCTTGCAAATGCGTTGAGAGCACGGTCGATACACCCAAAAAGGTCTTGAACTGCTGCCTGATCTTCAGGGGAGCTGGTGTAATTGCCCGCGAAGAGATCCTGGAGTTGGTTAGGGACGGTTTTGACGCAGCTGAGATCTAGACCCTTGGATTGAAATGTTTTTGCTGATTTCGGATCCGTGTGGAGCCAAGAACAGGCACTCAGTGTGAAAAGGGTGATCACGGATAATAGATGTCTAGAACGCATAATTGACTCCTAAGCGGATGCGGCCCAGAGGGCGCATGTCGGCTAAAAATTCAGCTCCTTTGTCAGGAGATACATCTCGGAAACTGGAAAGGATGTCTGCTCCGGCAATGAGAAGGACGTTGGATTTTAACTTGTAGTTGAAATCACCCGCAAGCCAGTCGCCCTTGATGCTGTACTCATGAATATATTTAAGGATGAGGCTTGGTGCGTGAGGATTTGTGGTCCCCAAAGTTGTTTTGAATGCGAGTTGGGTCGCATTTCGATAAAGGATGCGGGAGCTAAAAATGCTGCTATTGGGATCAGCATAGGGTCCTACATCGGATTCTAATCCACCAAAAACCCAAATTTGAGAGAGGATGATTTTACTTTGTTTGATTTCATACTGAACCCATGGGCTCCAGCTGATGGAAGAGCTGAGTGGGGTGGTGGTATAATCAGCAGGAATTGCGTCCGGTACGGGTTGATCTACAAGCGCGATGAGCCCGAACTGAAGCGAGTTATCATAGCGATAGGCCACTTCAGCATCATAAAGATGGTGATGAATGAGTCTTGGCTTTAAATTGACAACAATTTGATCGAGTGGAATGGCGAGCGAGGCCTCGAGGGCGATGGGGAAATAGTTAAGGGGAAGGTACCCGTAAACGAATTTACCAAAGAATGGAATTTCTCGTTTTGTCTCCATCATGAAGGCAAAGCTGGGGCGAAAAAGAATCTTTGCAATCGAAGGAATATCAATCTTATATCCGAGGGGAGTTGCTCGGTTCAAAAGGGTAAAGGTTTGAGGTGCTGAGGTAACTGCTTGAGGATGTTCAGCAGCAAAATGATCGTCTTCAATAACAACATTTGGACTGGTCTCAGGGAAGGCAATTCCGGACAGGAAGATTCTAAAGTTAAACTTTTGAGTCTCTGTATAGGCAAATACCCCAGTGAGGCCCTGTGAAAATGAGCGCAATCGGTCCCAGCTATCGATCGGCTCAAATTGTCCTTGCCCCCAAAGCTCATCAAGCTTCGTCCAGCCAATGAGTCTGCGTCCGAATGTGAATCGGAGAGGGGATTCATAGCTCTGATCTTTTTCACCCCAGTAGAGATTGCGAGATGAAATTTCAAAAGCTCGAGGATGACTCGGGCTGATTTGAAACTTTAAGTCTCCTGCATATTCATTTTGATCATGGTCATCAGAGGTTGCATCTTCAGACTCAGAATTGAACTTCATCCCAGCGCTCAGTACCGGAAAAAGTGAAGGATTCACTCGATTGCCATAGAATTGAGTTTCAAACCCTAAGTCATAACGGGGTGAGAGTGCGAACGCACGGGTAGAGAGGAGAAGCAGAATCCCGAAGACGATGAACTTTACAGACCCTTGAAGGGGGGTCTGAACTAAATGCGAAGCTCGTTTATAAATAAACATTAACGCACTGTTTAAACCACAGAATGGGGGCCCTGTCAAAAATCTTATGCTAGCATAAGAGGTAATGGGTGAAGCGTTTAAGTCAATCATTGGAAGTATCGGCGGCCTTGAGCCAGAGGCCTATTTAATTCTCTCTTCGGGATTCGTTCGAGAAGAGTGGAAAACTCTTTGTTTTCAATCAGGTAGGGCTATTTCTGCCCGTGCAATTCAAAGCCCAAAGCAACTTGCAGAACTTCTAGTTCCTGAGTGTTCCGGTCAACTATTGGATCGTTCGACCCGCATCGAGCTCCTACGTGGAGTGTTGAAAGATCCCCATCTTCGTGAAGCGCTTCCGAAAAGCCTTGAGCATCGATTCCGCCCGAAGTTTTTTGATTCGCTGGATAGAGCGCTTCAGAAAGGGCGCGAGGTATTTGTGCATGCGGATGAGGCGGCCATTTTTAAGGACCGCCTCACTGAACGAACAGGGCAGGATGAGCGCAGGGATGAGTTTTTTGATCTGAATCGTCTTTGGGAGAGTCTCCTTCGAGTTCGTAATTTTTACGATGACGCTCGACTTTTTGAGGTCGCGACCGAGCGCTTGAGGAACGAGGGGGCGCGCCTCCCGGTTTCTACTCTTTTTATCTTAGAACATTTTATTCCAAGCCCCAGAGTTCGTTATTTTTTAGAGGCTTTATCTCTCCAGCATTCATTGATTCACCGACACTCCCAGGCCCTGTTTCCCAAGCAATCAGAAACGATTTTGATTGAACCCAGGCGGACCCATTCCCTGGAGGATGGTGCTCATTTCTTATTGGATGAAATTCTAAAGTCTGGGGATCTCCTCGAGCATGCCATCGTGATTGAAGATCGCCCCGAGGTGAGACGAACCATCAAACGGATCTCAGAGGAGCGCGGAGTATTGCTTCAAGACGCGAGGGATCCGACATTGGTTGCCCAAGCGGAGGAATTGAAAACCGCTCTCCTGGAGCTTGAGCTCGTAGCCAAGAATTATTCGAGCGAATTAGTGCTGTCCTGGCTTTCTGCAAAGGAGCCTAAAAATGGAGAGATCAGAAGAAAAATTATTGAAAAGGGGATTACCCAGGGGCTTGAATCCTATCGATTTGATTCGGCAACGTTCTCGGGGCTCACAGAGCTCAAAAACCGATATTCCAATCGGATGACTCTTGGTGAGCTGATTACAGAAGTAAAAAAGACTGCGCGGTTATTTCTGCTGCCCTCTTGGGTCGATCAAGCCATTACACGGATGAGTCAAGATTGGTTAACC
>CAIOKW010000172.1 GCA_903858975.1 Oligoflexia bacterium
AACAATTTGGAGGCGGCTTTCCTGTGTCAGCACTTTTGTCGCGTGATGAAATTGTGGCCTCTCAGCCGTGGGGAAATCCCTCCGGGTCTTCCTCCAGTTATGGTGGAAATCCATTAGCAGCAGCAGCGGCACTCAGTGCACTCACGATTATTGATGATGAAAACCTGACCCTGAACTCAGAACGCGTTGGTAAGCATTTTTTGCTGGGTCTTCAGGAGCTCGAATCGCGTTATGAGGTGATCGGTCAGGTCCGAGGGTCTGGATTGTTCTTGGCTTTAGAGTTGGTGAAGGATCGAAAGACAAAGGAACCGCTATCAAAAGCGTCCTGCCATTGGTTTTTTGATGAATTTCTAAAGCGCGGTCTTCTGACCATGTCTTATTCAGCGTCTTTTAGAATTCAGCCGGCAATGACCATTGATGAAGGAACGGTAGATCACGCACTTGACATTATGGATGAGGTCTTTAAGCGGTTTGAATCCTTGAACTGAAGAACCATCTGAATGATTCAAGTCCCGCTGCCACGATCAGTGCGTAGGCTGAGCCCCAGAGTATATCGAGAATATAGTGATGATTCAGATATACCGCAGAGAAACACATTGAAAAATAGAAAATCAGCGAGAACGCCCTTAATGCTCCGTATCTGAAGGAATAATAGACCGCCTGCAGTGGATAGGCAACGTGAAGCGAGGGAACGGCCCCGAATACATCCGTGGCCCTTCCGTACATTCCGGTGAAAAAGTGAGTCCCGAGGATTGAATCAAAGCGGAGGCATCCTGCAGCGGAAGCGTGTGCCGAGAGGTTTGCGGGGCCTAGTCCATAGCTTGCGACATACCAGGGGGGAGCTGCTGCGAACCAATAATAAGTTGAATATCCGAGTAGGTTCACAAAGAAAAAAGCCCACATTGGGGAATGCTGCTGCGACTGAATCCACTCCCGGGTGCGAAGTTTTGTACCCGTCCGAGGGAGCCAGAAACAAAAATATGCTGAAACCAATACATAAATGGCAATGAAGAGAAGGTAGAAAGATCCGGTGTAGAGGTCAAGAAACCAATGAGTATGTTTCTGCCACCACTCATTGGGAGTGAGTACATGACCAAGTGAATCCTTAATTCCGAAAAAAGTTTTATCAAATAGATACGGCTCTTTTACGTGAATTGGACCCCTTAGAAAATCAGCGTAGAAGCGCATGCTATCATACACGACGAATACTAGGATGAGCGGAAGGATAAAGTGAAAAACCTCCCTGAATCGTTTTCCAGAATACCAGAGAGTGAGAATCACCGCTGTAATTAAGTAATGATCTCCACGGAGCGAATGCAAACCCTGGAGAACAAACAAATAGATGGCTGCGAGGAGGAGTGGAATAAAGCGGGGCAAAATTGATTTGTACTTCATGTCAGGACGTTTCTCTTCTTGCTCCTAATGTACCAAAGTAATGCCGGTAAAGATACCACTGCCGAAAAGACGCAGGTTAGCTCACCCATAATTGCGAGTCTCCCGAAGCTTACAAAGGCTTGATTGCTCGCGATCAATAACGACCCGTATCCAATGATGGTTGTCAAACTCGCTAGCATGACCGCACCGCCCGTTTCTTGTATGACCTTTAGGATGTCTTTTGATTTCTGATGTCGGTAGCGCTGGAAAATATTGATTCCATAATCGACCCCAATTCCAAAGGTAATGGGGAGCGCGATGAAATTTAGAAAATTAATTTTGAGGTGAAAAATCAAGATATACCCTAGTAGCCAAAGAACACCCAAAAATAGGCTAAAGGAACATAGGCCAATGGTCAGCGCATCCCGAAAAAGGATCGCAATCAGTGCGAATACGGCAAACCATGCAAAGAGGATGGCTTTTGGCGCATCATGGAGTATGGATTCGAAAAGATCAGCAGTGACAGGAAGGGTTCCAGCGACGGCAACCCCTGGAGATACGCGATCCGTTGCTTCACGAATATTTCTAACAAAGTGGATCAGATTTTTAATTCGAGAAAGCTCAGGATTTAAAGTCGGTTCAATCAGAACTAGATTTCCAACGGCTCCAGTCTTTTCACGAAACTTAGAGAGTATCATTTCGGGGAGCTCAGTGATGCTAAACGGGAGTCTCGCTTGGGGTGATAGGAGCTCTTGGGTCAGTTTTCGCTTTTCAGGGTCAAGCTGTGAGATGATCGGTTGGGTGAGCAGGGTTTGGATATTCTTTAATGTTTTCACTTTTTGCAGTTGGTCTCTCGGGACAAAATCGTCAATGGTACGAATCGTTGAAATAAAACTGTTTTCACCCTCGCTTTCCCGAATTTTCTTCACCTCATTCGCGATTTGCTGAGCGGTGGCTCGGTTAGTGGGCAGAATAACTATGGGTGATAAGTAGTGATCAAAAACCTGATCTTGGTACTTTCCCCAGTAAATAGATCCTGAACGCATGCTTTTCACATTCCTGAGTTTCAGAAGGTCTGTTTCAATGATCTCATTATTGAACTGATGGAGACTCAAAAGCGAAACAATGGTTAATCCAGAGGTGATGACAATGATAGGAAAGGAAAAGCGTTGCACTGCGGTTGCGATGAGCCGAGCGATACGGGCAGGTCTTGGTTTCAAAAAATGCCTGTGGAGTCTGAGGCGATCAAGGATGAGAAGAAGGGCTGGGAGCAGGGTATAAGAAGAGACCCAGCATAAAACCATGCCGATGAAGCCGATGATCCCAAACTGTCTAAAGCCCCTGAAACTCGTGAGCATCAAGGACCCATACGAGAGTGCAGCGGCTGCGGCGGCTACTGCGGTGGCAGCGCGGGTTTTTTCTATTGCGATCGCGACACTTCGGGCTACATTTTTTTGTTTTCGCCGTTCCTCGAGAAATCGAGCAATGAGGATGATGCCAAAATTAATTCCATTGCCGAGTACGATACTGCCCATAAAGGCGGAATTTGCATTGAGGTATCCAATGAGAAAATAGTTAATGCCGAAAGTACAGAGCGTTGCCACAAAGAGTCCAAGGATGAGTGCTACAGTGGATGATATGGACCGAAAGTAGAGAATCATCGACAGAACGACGAGGATGGTGACGATGCAGGTGGAGAGTGTAAGATCCTCGACGAGAGCTTCATGCTCCTCAATCATGTCTTGAGTCCCACCGGTAAAGTGGACCTCCAGATCTGTAGCATATTTTTTAGGATTCAAGTGCTCGATGACTCGGTCCACTTCTTGTCTCAGCTTTTTTGAGCCGCTAATTCCCCCGGCGCTCCCCGGAAGATTGACGAGAATCGCCCTGATCTTTTCATCTGGAGTGGCGTATAAGCCTTCTTTGAAGCGGGTGTACTCGCCAGCCCGATCAGAATATTTCTTTTGAAGTTGTTGAAAATCAAGTTCTGGTTCTTTGATTGATTTATTGAGTAGAAAAGTGAGTGGATTGTAGAGTTCCGTTTCATAAGCAATTTTATCGTGAATGAATTGGTTGAGTCTTTTCAAGTCTTCGGTCTCGATGAAGAGTGCGCTTCTTTTTTGGAAGAAACTGAGTTCCTGATCAATTCGATATTCAACGCCTGCGGCCACTTGTTTTGGAAGTTTTCTGAGCTCCGTCGCAAGGTCGATTACAAATTGTTTGCTCTTCTCGACGTGGGAAGAAAATACAAGAATCGTAAGGTTGTTGGTCGATTCTAAACGCCCTTTGATTTCACTCAAATCTTTGACGCTTCTTGCATTTCGAGGGAGGAGCTCTTCGATTTCGGTTCGGAGGTTTTCGTAGAGCTTGATAGAATAAACAGTTCCGAGGACTCCTAAAATAAGGCCCATGAGAACGATGGCAAGGGAATGTTTTAGTACGAACCGGCTCCATAAGCCCATTTCACAGGGGGAGGTATCAGCCTGTTTAGTCTTTCACAAGAGGAAAGCCTAAGCGCTATGTGTCGTGCAGTTGCGCGACACTCGGGTCGTTTGCGTTTTTCATTCCGATCGATTAAATTATGGGACATATGAAATTTCTGAACTCGACTCTTTGCAGTGCGCTCGTACTCCTATTTTCACTCAACATGAGTATTCTATCGCAGACAGCCCATGCTTGCGCGTGCGGATGTGGGATTTTTGATGTGGGCACATCTGCGATGTTGCCGAGTGAGTCCGGTACGATGCTTTTTGCTGAATATGATTTTATGAATCAAAACCAAAATCGGCATGCGACAAGTGTTTCTAATGCAGCAAATAATCTAGATAAAGTCATTAAGACCCAATATCTGACTCTCGGTGCCCAAACCATGTTTACTCGAAGCTTAGGGATTCAGATAGACCTACCCCTAGTAAAGCGCCATTTTGAAACCGTGGATCCTGATACCTCTACATTGGGGAGTTTTGATCATACTGCGTTGGGCGATATTCGCGTGAAGGGGATCTACACAGGATTTTCAGCGGACATGTCAACGGGGGTGATGTTTGGGTTTAAATTACCAACAGGGAGTACTGATGCTCCCGGCTTCGATTATGATACTCAAATTGGGACGGGGAGCACGGATCTCCTTTTAGGCATTTATCATTTTAGCGCCCTTTCGGATGACAAACTGTGGAATTCAATTTTTCAGGTGAATTTGAATCAGCCCCTCTTGACCCAGCACGATTATATTCCTGGAAATGAAGTTGACCTTGCCTATGGAGTATTTCATTCGGGATTGAAATGGTTTCCGGAGTTTGCGCTGGTGCCGATGCTTCAACTGAGAGCTGCTCTGAAGGCCTCTGACCACGGAAGTAATGGACACTCTGATGATACGGGATCGGAACGCCTCTTGATGGCTCCTGGGTTAGAAATTTCTTATCGTAATTGGAGACTTTACTCAGATATTTCATTACCGCTCTATCAATTCATGAATGGAAATCAGTTAGTTTCAAATGGCTTATTCAAGCTGATTGTCTCCTACCTATTTTAATGAATTTCCTAAGATCAATCTGTATGAGGTCGGTGTTCGTGAGTTGCTTGTGCCTTGCCGGAGGTATGTTCGATGCGAATGCATCGGTGGTCCATATTGGAGCCACTCCACACCTCAAAGTCAAAGATCTGAAAGGGAATGAGTTTGATTTAGATCAACAGCGCGGTAGAATTGTTCTCGTTCATTTTTTTGCGACCTGGTGTCCTGGTTGTGAATTAGAGCTTCCCGTTTTGGAGGCATTTTCGGCGAAGCATGCTACTGAAGGGGTTCAAGTGGTGATGTTGACCCCGGAACACGCACGGAGTTTAGGCGCAATTAGGAAGATGTTGGGTTCGCGGGACCTTCGAACTGCACGGATAGATGAAGCCTCTGTGAATGATTTCGGAATCCCTGGAACACTCCCATCTACTTTTTTACTCAATAAGAATGGCGAAGTACGCTTTAGCTTTTCTCCGGATTCAAAGGTGCTTACGCGCGATGAGCTAGAAAATGCTTACGAAAGCCTCATGACCCAAAATGCCGATGCTGGAGTGAGTTTTGATCCAAAGTGGGTAAAAGTGACGGGTCAATGTAAGACACAGAAATCTCCGGGGAGTGTTCTGTTTTTAAAACAGTGGCATTTATCGCCCAAAGCCAACACTCGAGATCAAGTAACAAAACTTCCCCAGGATCAAAATCAGGATTCGATTTTTACCCAGGTTTCAGAGTGGGTGAAGAATAAGGAAGTGGATACGATCCTGGTGGAAGGTTGTACTTGGCCCACGGAAGTTAAAGAAGGGTTTACGACTGTTTTTAATGGATGGTCGCTGCGTGACCTCATTAAACTAAAGGGCACCCCCGCACTCAAAGCTTCGCAAACCCATGTGGGATTGAAATTGAAAGCCCAGTTTGGGGATGCGATCAAAGTGCTCTGCTCGGATGATAGTGAGAAAATTAATCAACAGCAGCTGGCCCTTTCTGATGCGCGAGCTGATTTGGGGTATTGGAATCGTTTGAAGGATTCTGTAGACCATGATGATTTAAGAAAGTCTTATCTTGAGAGTGCAAATGAAGCATTTCATTTGCAAAAAGATACTAATTACCTTGAAACGATGAGTGTGATTAAGGGATCTTTGATCACGGATTTAAAAAAGGTAGATGAATTGCTCGATGTTCGCTCTGATCTGCTTGCAAAGCACGTGCTTGAAATTGCAGCCAAATCTAAACTTCCTCCAGTACTCATCTGGGGAGGGCTGCATGCGGATAGAACCCGGGAACAGCTGGAGAAGGGGCGCATGAATTGTTCCATCGTAACCCCTCTTGGATACGAGGATACAGAAGAGAAAACCATCAAATCCTTTGGCATAGCACTTCCAGCTCACCAAGAGCGTAAGTAGAGTACTGCAATCGCAAGGTTGATCGCAAAAAGGCCGATAGCCGGTAAGCATAGCGATAGCCGATCCCGTATTCTGATTCTCGCGAGGATTCCTAGAAACATGAGTAAAGTAAGTCCGATTGAAGCTAGCGCTGCTATCACTGGATATTTTAATCCGACAATGAGCCCGAGGCCACCGAGAAGCTCTAGAGCACCGGTCAGGATGCGGAAAGCTTTCAAGCCAAAGCGGATAAATTCCTTTTCCATTTCCTTCGAAAAGAGGCAGTGAAATCCATAAGCGATGAAGGAGAGAGATGAAAGGGCAATGAGAATTTCACGCATGGATTACAGCGACACAGACGCTGAGAACCAGAAGGAAAAATGAGGGAACGAATTTTATCAGGGGGTTTTTGACTCTCAAGTGCGTCCATTGAGCACAAACCATAAGAAGGGCCATCATCACTGCGGGAATAAACACGAGGCCCGGGTACCAAATTCCTGTAATTAAAAGGGTAGCGAGTGAAATTTTGGTCGCTCCGACCGCGCTTCTGATGAGGTTAGATAATTTGAATTTTTCAAACTCAAGGACAATGTTGTCGAAGCGGAACACCCAAACAATGATGATAGAAACAGCGATCACGATCTGGGCGGCAATGGAAAATGTGGACATGAAATACCTCTGATAAAATTACATAGGGGACACTTACGATAGTTTATGATATTGTGAACTATAGTGCAAGGCTTATTTAAAATCCCTTTTAGGACCAATCCCTTATGAAAAAAGAGAATCTACCAGAAAAGATGTGTGCGGTTTGCAGTCGACCCTTTCAGTGGCGAAAAAAATGGGAAAAGGTATGGGAAGAAGTAAAATACTGCAGTGAGCGTTGTCGGGGCGAAAGGAATCGAGTCAAGCTTACCCCGAAGACGATTGAGGGCGACGATCTGGAGCGTATGATTCGGATGGCATGGGAGGATCGAACTCCCTTTGATGCAATTTTAGCTCAGTTTGGTCTGAGTGAAGTTGAAACCATCTCGGTGATGAAGCGTTCACTTCCTTTGAAGCGGTTTGAGGCTTGGCGAGACCGAGTTCATGGACATGGAACACTAAAGGATCGGGAGTCCCGTGGATTCAAATTGGGAGTTTTTAAATCGAAAATGCAGCGCTTAGACGGAACCATCAAAAGAGGTAAATAGTCAAAAACCGGGTAAAAAATTAAAGTTTTAGTCCTGAACAACCGAGGAGGTTAGTTGGGGTGTGCTTTGATTCAATTATGCCTGTTAATCCTAACGAGTTTGCTCTACTCGTCAGCCAACGCGTCTGAGAGTTATGGATCTTTTCAGGGTTGTGGAAGCTATAAAATCGCTGGGGTAATTCGTAAGGATCCGGATACTGCCTTGGTATTGGTCGTAAATGAAAAGACCGCCTCAGAGTATCGATTTAAACCGGCTCCAGGCGAACTCCCGAGTTTTGCGAGTTACCTAGATACTCCCATTCATCTCAATGTCGATGTAATTCAAAGCGAGGGTCACCGGGGAGTCGTTTCTCACCCATCAGAATTGAATCCGAGGGCCCCAGATCCCATTCATCCTCACCTAAATTCTGGGTTCGCACTCCTCAAGAAGCGGAAGTGTGAGAAATGAAAAAACAGATTAAATTTTTATTTGCGCTCGCTTTAGTTTTACCTGTTCTATCGAGTGCGACAGAAGTTGTACTTTTAGGAGGAGGTGGTGACCATGAGGGGCCAACCACCATTTTTGATCCAGCGCTCAAATCCTTAGGCAAGAAGATTGAGCCGCTGGGCTTCCATGTCACTTCTTCTTTTAATGGTGGCCATCATCAAACCGAAGAGCTTCTTTCAAAAGATATGGGGCTACAGAATAAACCCTTCACCAGCGATAATTACAATTCGATCATCAACGACTATGCACAAAAGATTATCAGTGGAAAAATCAAGCACGGAGAAAAACTCCTGATCTTCATGGATACCCATGGTGCCGAAAAAGATGAATCGCTCTTGACGCATCCAATTGCAATGAGCGGATCTGCCCTTACGGATTATTCATCACTTGCGGGCACACAGCTCGGGAGCTTGGATCCACTTTCAAAATTGACTAAGCTCGCTAAGGAAAAAGGCATTAAACTCGGGATTGTCGATTTTAGCTGTCATTCAGGGAACTCCCTTTCGCTTGCAAACGAGAATACTTGCGTGATCTCTTCCTCTGGAACCAATCATTACGGATATTCGAGTTTCGCTGAGCAATTCTATGCCAATATGGATCAGGGAAAGTCCCTCGAGGAAGTATTTCTAAAGACGCGCTCCGAGGAGAATATGCCCGCTTTTCCGATGATCTCCACTCGAATCGGCAAGCAGCTTAATGATGAGGAATATCCTCTTTTTTCACCCTATTTAAACACGGTAAATAAGGCTGGCGATGCGGACAAACTGGGGCCCTATATTCGAAGAGTATTTGAAGGTAATAATGCCTGCATGAGAGAGCAGAATTTTGGGAAACTGATGGGTCAGCTCCAAGATTTTGAAAAAACCGTCGGAGCACTCACCTCAAAAGTAAATCATTCTGTAGATCTGATTGAAGTACTGAAGTCCTATAAAAAGGATCAGGATGACTGCATTGAGGCCCTGAAAAAAATTAATTATCCCCTTTTTGAAAAGAAGGAAACGATTAGCTACGGGCATCCAAAGCCATTAACGGAAGAGTTGAAGTGGCGTGATATCATGTTGGGTTATCCAGAGAGCAGTTTGTCCTATTTTCAGGGCCTACTGAAAGGTGCGAAGACCCCAGTAGAAAAACGAGACTATGAAAATACGATCGATAAATTTAAGAAAATCAGAGAAAAAAGGGCTGAGATCCAGAAGGCGCATCCTGAACTATTAACGGCAAATGATGAGGCGGGGACTTACTTTAAGTCCTTTAGGGACAAATCAAATGAGATTTATAACAAAGCCTCGCAGATTGCGGATCTCTCCAACCAATTTTATGACCATCAGTACCACGAAAGATTGAAGCTCGAACCAAAAGCGCCTGAACCGTGCAGAGATTTTAAGCTTTAGTCCATTCAAGAATAGCTCTGTGTCCCGCTTCAAGGAAAATGGCATGGTGCCCGCCGGGGAGATGTTCTGTAAAGGTGTGTCCCTCGACCAAGAATTTTTTATAAGCTTTCTTGTAGGTTTCAGCAGGGACATAAGCATCATTATCAGCAGAAACAAAGATTACTTTATGCTGCGTGATACGTTCTCTTAATGCTTGCTCGGAGAGAAATGGTGTTGGCGGAGGAGGGAGTTGATCCATCTCAGAGATGAGCTGCTCAGTATTGACATTTCCCTGTCCAATTTGCAGAAGAATCCAATTCTCATCCAGCATCCACGGTTCAAAAGGGATTCGCTCTGAAGTCAGCTGGGCAAGAGTTCGATCGGTATAGCCCGGGGTGAAATTGGGACTCGAGAGGATATAGTTGAGGACATTGCCCACTCCGATTTCACTTTGGAACTCTTTCTCGAGCGTTTCTTGATTACTTTGAATCAGTTTTTGAGCGTGTTCAACAAATGCGGCCTCCCACTTTCCGGCCTCGCTTTTTCCTAACCACGAATAAAGAGCATTAATGTTGTTAGGATGAATTCCAAACTGTTTTAAACGGTGCCTTAGGATATCAAGGATTTCTTCAATTTGTGGGTAAGCCTTTTTCAAAGATTGGTTCAAGTTGAACTGTTCTTGTCTTCTGCCAAGCATCGCCTCGATTACGTCTTCATAGGGAAGGGCAGAGCAGGTAAAGAAGATTGCACTCGGCTTGGGGGCGGCATCCAGGCAAAGATATTGCATTCCCACCATTCCACCATAACTCTGGGCAATGATAAAGAAGGGTTGATGGGTAGGAATCAGTGATTTGATTACCGCAGCGTAATCTCTGGCTTGGGAATCAGAAGAAAAGTATTGGGCCACGTCGTGTGCATGGAGTCCCTGAGCACTCAGGTCAAGAGGAGCAGATTGGCCATCGGTGCCCCTTTGGTCGGCAATCAGTACATGATGCGTTTTTAGAATGAATTTAAAGCGATCAGACGATCCATTCTCTTCAGACTCGGGATTTTCGTAGTTAAATTGAAGCGGACGGTAAACATGAGACGGAATGCCTGGGCCCCCATTGAAGACCACGGCAACGGGCTTAGATGTATCGCTAGTGCTGGATCCGTAAGCCGGTATGAGCCGGTAGAAAATCTGAATCTTTTCAGATTCAGGCTTCGAATAAGCAAGAGGCACCGTAACCCACCCCCGTTTTTCAATGGGGTGTTCGACCAGCTTGGATTTTATGGGTTTATAAGGAAACGAGGGTGCCATCTGGGCCTATCTTCTTACAGTGAGAGTGAGCTGTTCGCCGGGGTGCATGGCACAGGGCAAAGTGACCTTGCGAATCTTACTTCCAGCAGAGATGGAAGTCACCTTGTAGCTTAAAACTTCAGAAACGTAGAGTTCTTCATAGCGAGACTCAACCATGGGCCACTCGCGGTCCAAGTAAGCCGAAACCCGAATCTCAGGGTTAGAAGTGGATTTTAAAAATTCAAAGGTTTGCTCTTGAACGGTAACGATCAAGTCCCCTGGGCTAACGGTATTTGCGTGTAAACGGAGTTCGATTGGATGCATAGAGGTGGATCATGAAGGAAAAATACTAATAATTCAATTCGATGTTTCAGCAATTTTAAGAGTAAAAAAGCAAAAAGCCCGAGGCGATACCGCCTTGGGCTTTTGATAAATCATCTTTAGAAAGAAAGATTACTTCTTAGCTTTTTTAGCTACAGTCTTTTTTGCTGCTGGTTTCTTAGTTGCTTTTTTCTTAGCTGCTACTTTTTTCTTTGCCATTTTGTTTTCTCCATTCCAGTGCCACATGATTGCGACACTGTATTTTTTTATATTAACGTCATTTTTTTACTTGTGCAAGCAAAGAGATGCATTTAGTTCGGCAAGTGGCTCATACGGATGTTTGAGGGCTGATTTTGAAATGGATCTGCGAGAATGAAGATCAAAAAACATCTGTAAAATAGTCGTTATTTTGATTTATTCGGAGGACTGATGGCGTGATCAATGCTGATGAAGATTGCGATGGAGGGTCTGATCAAAATCACGAATCCAAGCAGAAAACTGATTCCAGAAACGAGCGCGAGCTCATTTATGTCCTCCGGCTTCAGGATGAGATAGTAAGTAAGGGTCAAGAAGAGAGCAAAGATGAACGATAAGATGGGTAAAGTAGGTGTTAAAACGCCTGAATAATAGCCCGTTTCCCGTTTGAATTCGAATCTGCACTTGGGGCAGTGGGTGAGTGGGACAAAGATCTCACCCAGAGATTGTATTCCCCAATACGGTCTAAAAAGTTGGCCTTTCTGACAGACGGGGCATTTCGACCTCAAACAAAGGAAGAGCAAGTCAATAAAGGAGGGGCTAGATATCATAGTTACCCTTTCATCCTACCATAAACGATCCGATTAAGCCGCTTTCGATTTTTCCTCGGTTGCTTCCGGTCTTACGAGGTGCGCTTTCAGGTGTTTCATTCGGATGGCCTTACGCTCTTGATACTCATCGACCATTAAATAGATAAATCCAGGCCCTAGCAATATTGCTAAGTGGATATAAACCAATAGAACCAACTGATTTAGATTAAATTCACCCATAACAACCTCCATGAAGTAGGAAGCATATCGCGGACCAAAGGCAATGAGGTTTGGTCTATTTGAGGTTTTTTAACAGTCCATCTTGGGTATTTTTGTCTAAATCGAGAGTCGATCAATGTAGGGCTTGGCTTGCAGATATCCCGGGAGAAAAAACCGCAGCGCGTGCTGACCGGCCTCTGTGTAATCGGCTTCATCAAAAACGCCGCTGCAGGCGTTAATGGACCTGGCTTTTGCAGCATACAATTGAATCCATTGATCCTGAGTGTTCTGATATTTCTCCTTAATCTGATCTAAGGTGACCGTGTCATGATGAGATGCCGCCTGGACCGCAGCCATTTGGTCTTGGTCAAAGTGATAGGTGGAAAAAAGCTGCTCAGCCCCGGAACGGTCGATTGTGTCGATGAGTTTCTTTTTAAGTGCATTCCGAATGCAGTCCCGAGTTTGTTGTTCAGATAAGGCGCTTTCGTTACTGAGGGTGACGTTTGGCAGCTTGGCCTGCTTCAGGAATCCCTGATATTTGTCCAAATAGCGACTTTTGGCCTTTGCAGCAGTTCCAAGGAAAAATTGGCTCGAAGCGTAGTCATTGAGCCGCTCTATGGGTATAATTTTGCCCGCGTCCGATCCTTCTTGGATGACAAATGCGGGTGCTCCAGAGGGGAGGGTGATGGGCATAATGTGGTTTGGAAGTACCCCGACATCGATGGCATTCGAGGCATCGTGATAGAATACGAAATAATAAAAACTAGGGAATTCGGCAAAACGAAGCCCTTCATCGGTGAGGTACACAAAGATTTCTGGATGATTGGCCGGGACGTTTCCGTGTTTGAGCTCTTCAGGCGAGAAGTCGCTTGAAAGCTTTGCTCTTGGAGTATCCTGGCAAAGGAGGGGAATGGCGGCACCATCAATTCCTGGAATTTCTGTGCCCAAGAGAGGCTCCCTCGTGCTCAGGGCCTGCGCGCACGCCTTTATTGCCTTGATTGGGGGTATGGTGGGTTGGTCTGCAAGAGCCTGATTGTAAAATGAGATCGATACGATCAGCGCAAAAAGATACTGAAGGGTCATGGTAAACGATTCTGCAACACCCATGCCCGTACAGATCGACCCGATCCGATTTCAGTCACTCTCGCCCCCTTAAATACGACGGATGTCTAAAGTTTTTACAGTCTATGGGGTTTAAGAAGATTGAATTCAGGGGTACCATTTAATGATGAACGACCTCCCGAAATTGAATCTCAGCTATTGGGCCTTGATGTTGATGTGCACCACGATGGGAGAACTCATTGGTAACCTGATATCTCGAAATTTTTCTCTCGGATATACCCAAGGAGCCATTGCTGACGTTTGTGTTTTTGCTGTGATGATCTTTTTTATCCTAGCCCTAAAGCTAATGAATGAAATTTTTTATTGGCTTCTGATTTTAGCGGGAAATATTGGGGGTACCAACCTTGCGGATTGGGTAACCCTCGATCCTTTGGAAAATGACAAAAAATGGGGGATACTCAAGCCCCTCCAGCTCGGCACCGAGCACGGGTCATTAGTCGTTTTGTCAGCTCTTTTTGTGGTTTTAGCCATTCGATATTTTGTTTCCAAAAAAAGCGGAGAACGGAGCCCTTGGACTGCCCTGTTCTACTGGAAGGCGATTCTTCTAAGTAGTACCTTCGGCACAACGAGCGGTGACTTTATCACAAACGACACTACCCTGGGTGCATTTTGGGGGAGCGTCTTTTTGATCATCCTCTTAGTGCTCGTATATGGAGCCTATCGTTATGATCGAATCTCTAAATCGACTGCTTACTGGTTGGCCCTGGTCCTGATGCATCCAGTGGGCGCGACCCTTGGAAACTATGTCAGTAAGCCAATCGGTCTTAATTTAGGAAATGTGTACACTAATCTTGCGCTCGTTCTTCTCTTTGGGATGGTTTACCTTAACAATGCGAGAGCATTGAGCCAGCAATCGAGGACGATTACAGAATCATGAACTCCCGCTGCCCAAGCTGTACGGACTCTCCGCTTTTGATTGCTGTTTCCTACGATCCCGCACATTTTCGCTGTGGCTATTGTGGAGGGGAGTCTTTTTCATTTAATTCGTTTTCAGAGCGTCTGGGTGAGTATTTTATTAATCGGAATATTCAACTGCTGGAAATGAAGGATTACTCCCATGGATTGAACTGTCCTCGATGCAACGAGCAGATGTTGACGACGCGACCTTGTCAAACTTATTCAAGGCAAGAGCGCTATGGTGTACTTCAACCGATACTTCCTCACTGGAAGGGTTGGAGTGAGCCTTTAGAAATTCAAAATTGTCATCATTGTATGAGTTATTGGGTTGCACATGATCAAATTAAAAGACTTCCGGCGATCTCGTTGATCGAAGATGACAAATATGTCGATGAGGGTGAGCCCAGTCTTCATGATGAGCTGATTACGCTATTTACAGCCACTCCATCGATTCAAAATGTGAAGGAGACTGCAGGCTCATCCACGTACACTTGGGTTTTATCTGGGATTTGTTTAATGGCTACCCTTGCGGGTAAACATCTGACTGCTCAACAATTTGGTTTTGTTCCTTCTCATCCCTTTAAGAATCACGGATTAAATCTTTTCACTTCTTTGTTTTTACATGGAGACACGGGGCACTTAGTTGGAAACCTTTTGTTTTTTGTGACCTTTGGAAGACATATTGAGAAACGCATGACATCCGATCAGTTTTTGGCGCTTTTTTTCTTTAGTGGTCTCATGGGACATTTAGGGCAGTTCTTAGTGAATCATGATCCTGATATTCCCGGAATTGGCGCGAGTGGGGCCATTAGTGGTGTAATTGTCTATTTTGCCTGTATGTTTCCAAAAGCGATGATTTATCTTCCGGTCACACCGGTTTTTCGACTGGTGATACGGCCACAGTTCAAAGCGCAAACGTTTGCTTTCGTTTGGTTTACGATGGAATACATCTATGGTCTTTTATTCTTGCGAGAAAGTAATGTCGGTCATTTTGCACATTTAGGTGGCGCCCTAGGGGGTCTCCTGTATTGGGTGATGGCGGATAAAGAACAACGCTAAAATGGGTCTGAATTGATCTTGAGTTTACAAAAGATCATCGGTGCTTTGAATTTATTGGTTGTCTTTTACTTTAATCTTTTTAGGGATCACCATCTTCTTTTTCTTTGGAGGTTTTGCTTTGTGGATCCTTCCAAATCTCGGATCATTCTTTAATATGAGTTCACAAAAACTGAGCACAATTCCTTCAAAATTCTCTTCAGATTCTCTTACGATCTGCCAAGAAGCAGGAGAAGAACCAAAATAGCCAATGTTTTTTAAAACGGGAAATTCCTTTTTTACATCGGCGATATGTTCATCCGGAAAGGCAAACCATATCCCTGTATCTGAATCAGGTGTTGTCTTCTTCCTGAGAATCATGAGGATTAAACCCCCTTTAAAAAGAGCGTGTGCCCCGAACATGGGTTTAATTTGAAGATCTAAAGACGCTAAGGCATCCAAAATGAAGGGGAAGGGGGCTTTTTTCATGTTCTGATTCTATTGAGAAACTCAGTAGTGCGAAATCAAATAATTTTAGGAATGACCTTTTTGATTGCTAAAGCAAGTAGATCCTACTTTAAAGAAGCAGTAATCGGAACATCATGGGCAACTATTTTTGGAATAATCTTAATAGACATTGCGATGGCAGCCTCTTGAATGTGTGCTGTCCGCGCTCGATCGTCACAGTTTGGGCCTGAAATTAAGATAACAAGTGTGACGATTGATGGGTAAAACCCATTGAAATCATTAAGAACTGCTCTTGGGTTTAATAAGGAATTAAACCAT
>CAIOKW010000173.1 GCA_903858975.1 Oligoflexia bacterium
CACCACCCGAGAGAAACAACTCTTGTACGCGAGTCATGTTTCCGGAAATGACTTCAGAGAGAGAAGTGAATGACCTTTGAACTTTATTTTGAGAAACCTCAAAAATCTTTGTTTCAGCAAGGTCGATATAATTTTCAGTGTTTTCTACGCCCGTAAGGCCCTCATCCATGATGGATGAACAGGTCTCGATCAGTCTGCGCTGGAGGGCTTTTTCTCTGACGATTCGTCCGTAGTGAACGACGTTTGCAATTTGAAATGATGCTTGATCAAAAAGACTGGTGAGCGTGTTTACGCCACCCACCGTATCATACCAACTCCGATCTCGGAGTGTAGAAGTTAGCGTAACCAAATCAACGGGCTTGCCGTTGTCGGAGAGTAAACACGCTACTTCGAATATCTTTTGGTGAGCATCTAAAAAGAAGTCTCGAGTTTCAAGGCCAGTTTCCCTGACCTGATCTAAAGTGCTGTTATTAACTAACAGTGCACCCAGAACCGATCGCTCGGCCTCGAGATCCTGTGGAAGCCTCTTTCGTTGAGATGCCGGTACCGCATGGCCCTCATTCAAAAGATTAAGCTCCTTCTTTAACTACCCAAACCTTAAGGTTAGTGGTCACTTCTGGAAGAAGTTTAATTTCTACAGTGTGAACACCGAGTGCCTTAATTGGCTCTTTGATGTGGATTGAGCGCTTTTCAACTTCGATCCCGCCGGCTTTAAGAGCGTCAGCGATATCAGTAGTTGTTACTGATCCGAAAAGCTTGTCTTTTTCGCCAGTTTTGCGAGAGATGTTGCAAGTGAATGCAGCGATCTTCTTAGAGATCTCTTCAGCAGAGAGTTTCTCAGCAGCGCGCTTCTTCTCAAGCATCTTCTTTTGGTGTTCGATTGCCGTAAGGTTGTTTTGATTTGCAGCTACAACCTTTTTTGAAGGGATAAGGAAGTTGCGGGCATAACCATCTGCAACCTTCACTACATCACCAATGCGGCCTAAATTTTCAACGTTTTCTTTCAAAATCACTAACATAGGATCTCCTGATCTAAATTTCTAGAACCCTTAGATTTGCCCGAGTTTGCGTCGAAAGTCAAACCAAAGGTCGAAAAAGCCCAAGCTGAGCACTAAGGGCATCGCCAAAAGGATGGCAACGGCCAGAACTAAAATTCGCCCCAGACCAAAAATCTTATAACGATTGAGCAAAAACCCTATGATGCTAAGGCCCTGAAGTCCATAGAGCACCAGGAGGACCTTGAACACATTGAGGCCCAGATAATAGGGCACGTGCTCGGTAAAGGCATAAAGCGCTGCGCTGATCAAAGTTGGCCATACGAGCCATTCTGGATTTCGAAACTTGGACCAAAAGGTTCGAGATAGAAATCCGGGCACGACTTGAGAGGCAAACAGGAGGTTGAGCCAAAGCGAGAGGAGCAGCCCAATTAAGACTCCGGAGGGGAGTTCGGTCATCAGTTGGCGGAAAAGTCCTTCGCGGCCTTGCTCTTCGATGAGTTTTTTCACCGGGCTGTTGGGAAGGTTGATCAAATGGTCCATGCCGATTGAAATTTCTGATCTAAGGTATTCAGTGCCCGACATGCCGACTTCATGGGCACGATAATAAAGCATTCCCACGAGCATGAGTACCAAGTAGGCGAAGCTGAGCACGAGGCTTAAATGAATTCGACCTGATTTGCGGATAAAGAGCGGAAAAAGTGCCCCAACCCCAAACCAAAAAGTACCCAGAGCAATCAGCTCATTTGGAGTGGCGCCGAAATAAGAAAAGATCATGAGGTTTGAGCCCAATGCGAGCAGGCTTACCGAGAGTGGGTTTTTCAGGGTCAAAATGAATAGAGGAACGGGTGAGATCACCGCAAAAAGAGCGCTTTGAAAGAAAAGTGCAGGTAAGAAAAAAGGAGCAATCCTGGCCAGTAGCCGAGGAATTGCTCCTAAAGTATTTGGAACTCGTTTCATTACAACTTAGTAGTTGGAATTAGGACCGATTGAAGTGAAGCCCAGAAGCGCCAAGTTACGAGCGCGTTTGATTTCTGAGGTCAGCTTTCTCTGAATGGGCGCACAGTTTCCAGTCACGCGACGTGGAACAATTTTACCGTGCTCGGTCATGAATGAAGAAAGGAACTTAGGGTTCTTGTAAGAAATGTTCGCAGGATCTTCTTCACCTGTAGTGAAACGGCACGCCTTCTTGCGGCCTCCGCCTGAGAACTTGCGACCGCGCTTACCGCCGGTGCCTTCGTCCATTGCGTCTTCCATGTCTTCGTTATAACGAGAGTCTCTATCTCTTCCGTAATCTTTTGCCATGATATTTTACCTCAATCTTTATTATGAATTAGGGATGATTTCTGCTTGTGCTGGGCGATCTTCACGCTTCAGCGCAGTCCCAACTCCAAGCTCTTTAGTGAACACTTCTTTGTCGAACTCTTTTGCAAGGTTCACAGTCATGAAGCGAAGAGTAGATTCATGGAGACGAAGGTTACGTTCGATCTCGTGAACTACGTCGCCTTTGCCGGTATAAACAAAGTGAGTATAGTGTCCGCGAACTTCTTTTTGAATTTCGTAAGCAAACTTGCGCTTGCCCCAATCTTCTTCATATACGAGTTCGCCGCCGTAAGCTTTTACAACTGCGAAGAGTCTGTCTTTTAGTGTTTTCAGGCCATCATCACTCAGGTCAACACGAGTAATGAACGTGGTTTCATAACCAGGTAGTTTCATACGATCTCCTTTTGGATTAAGCCCAAGAGCACCATGCCCCGGAGCAAAGAGTTTTTTTTGATTGAAAAGGGATAACACGGGGCGGGTTTGAAGGGCAAGGGGCATTTCAAGCGCGCTTTCCCGACAAAATAACTCAGAAATCGATCTATTTCGACTCTCCTACAAAGGGATCATAGGGTTTTTCGGGTTCGGGCGCCGCATCTGGGTTCTCTTTTGCCTTTTTTCGCTCAAAAAACGCAATCACGAGGGTCGCCCCCTCATACATCAGCACCAAGGGGGCCATGAGGAGGAGCATTGAAATCGCATCGGGCGGCGCAATGAAGGCCGCGACAATGGTAATACCAATGTAGGCCGATCGGCGCTGGGCTCTCAGGGTTGAGGATTCTAATAAGCCCAAAAGGCCCAATAAGATCATTAAAACCGGCAACTCAAATGCAGCCCCAAACATGAAAATCAGTTTTAAGCAGGTTCCGTAATAGGAGTCGATGGTCAAAAGTGGGGTGTCGCCAGGAAGGCCGTATGAAATAAAGTACTTAAATCCTATTGGAAAAAGTACGAAGTAGGCAAATGCACCGCCCGCGACAAAAAAGAACGAAGCGGAAAACACAAAGGGAAGCACCATGCGCTTTTCTTTTGCATGAAGGCCTGGAGAGATAAAGGACCAAAACTGATAAAAGTAATAAGGGCAAAACAGAAAGAGTGAAGAGTAGCCCGCGATCTTCAGATGGGTCATGAAATTCTCAAAAAGACTCGTAAAGTAGAGCTTCTGCTGCCCAGGGGGAAGCGCTTCGAACAGGGGCTTTTGCAAAAAATGAAAGACGTGCCGATTGGTAAAAAAATAGCACAGCAGGAAGCCCCCAAGAAACACAATGAGGCTTCGAGTCAGGCGCGTCTTTGCCTCATCTATATGTTGCCAAAAACCCATGAAAGCGTTTGAATGTTGTTGATCCACTAAGGAAAAGTCTTCTAGGAACAGGGGAGAGTTGTCAACCATGGCGTCGAATCTCAATTCAAATCGAATGATTAAAGTAGTCCTTGCGAGTCTTGCGTTACTTGCGGGAATTGGTCTGTACTTCCGTGAAATGCAAAAGGTCAGTGGGCCTGGTGATGAGCAAGGGGGTGCAGAGCTTGCATCGATCGGAAAGATCAGTGCGGAGCTAGAAAAGGCACTCGAGGTGGATGATCAGGGTCTTTCAAAAGCGGTGGTGGTGATTCAAACGACTCGAGGAAAGATTCGATTTAAACTCTATACCAAAGATGCACCCAAGACGGTCCATCGGATCGTCGAGTTGATTACCAAGGGCTTCTACAATGGTCTCACTTTTCACCGCGTAGTGCCGGGTTTTGTGGTTCAGGGCGGAGATCCGAGCGGAAGCGGAATGGGTGGATCGGGAGTTTCCCTTCCCGCTGAATTCAACTCAAGAAAGCATGTTCCGGGAGCAGTGGCGATGGCGCGCGCGCAAGATCCGAACTCTGCGGACTCACAGTTCTACATTAGTTTGGGCACCCATCCGCATCTAGATGGTTCCTATACGGTGTTTGGCCAACTCATTGAGGGGCAAGAAGTGGCAAATCAGCTCCAAGTGGGCGATCGAATGACTGCAGTTGCGATCGAAGGTCAGTAACTAAGAATCCTTCTTAGATCGGTCTTTATCGAGCTTAATGCCAGTCCGGGTCAGTGTGCGAGCGGCCTTCTCGCTGCCGGTGCGTGACCACATGTCATAGAGTCTGAGTAAATCTTGTTCAGACCGTGTCACGGTGGTGGCTTCGCTCACGTCTGAGAGAAGATTTACAAAGGATTCAAATTGATCCGAGAGTTCAGAGAAAAGGTTTTTAAAATGTTTTTCTTCGCTCCTTTGAGCGGCATTTTGATAAGCAGAGCCCCCGAGTCCAATGTAGTAACCAATATCCATTTTTGAGCGGCTGAGGCTTTCTTGAAAAAACCCCGCCTTAAAAAGAGAAATGTCGCCCACGTTTTGAAAGAGTGCTTTTTGCTCGGTTTGAATGCCGGCCTCAAGAGCCTCTTTATAGAGAAATACGATGGGTTGCTCTTCGAGTGAGCCATCGCTCGACTTTGAATAGAGGGACTCGCTGAAAATAAAACGATTCAAGAGTTTTACGACGTAAAACTCGGTTTCAGGTTGGATCTTCAGTTTTTGGCGATCTACGGCGGTTCGAACGAGCTCAAAGAAAAACGACTCAGGTGTAGTATCCAGGGTGAGGGTTGGGCTGGTAATTGTTTTCACACTCATTAGGAAATACCCCTCCTATAGATCATTATACCTAATAAGAGGGGTGAAGCTCAATCCGTCATTAATTTGTCTATCAGTTCCGTTTAGCTTACGACCACGGTCAATTGTGGTGCATTTAAGAGCAGGGATTCGCCCATGCGCTGAACTTGCTTCGCGTTGACTCTCTCGATTTGCTTTCGGATTTCACTCTCTGGAGTGTTTTCGCCGCGATAAAGGAGTTCAAGTCCAAAGCTTCCCGCAAGAGACCAGGTGCTCTGAAGGTCCATCGCTCTTTGACCTAAATAGTAATTCTTCGCACGCATCATCTCTTCTTGCGTCGGCCCTTTTTTAACGAGCGTCTCAATGACCTCCCGAATGCCCGCAATCGCTTCCTCTTTTTTATTCGGTGCACAGGCAATGTACGTTCCGACATATCCAGCCTCAAGGCCTTCCATGCTCATGGGAGACACGGTGTACGCCATCGATCGCTTTTCGCGTAATTCAATGAAGAGTCGGCCGCTCTGACCGCCTAAAATATTTTGCAATACACGAAGGGCGAAGCGATCCGGATGATACATCGAGATCCCCATGCCCCCTACGATGATATGGGTTTGTTCGCGATCATAATGGGCCGCAGCCCAGCGGGGTGCTGTGAGTTTTGCTGGAGGAGAAAGGAGTCCTTGATGAAAGGTACTCGACTGCCGAGCCAGTGATTGATCGAGCTGTGTGAGCCATTGTTCCACGTCTTCTCTGGGTACTCCACCGACGACAGAGAGGGACATGTTCTTCGGATTTACAAAAGTGTTGTGGAGTTCTTTTAATTGTTGAGAGGTGATCTTCTCCACTTGTGCCTCATCCCCAAGCGCATGTCTTCCGTACGGGTGATCAGTGAAAAGATTTTCCATGAACAATTTCGAACAGACTTGAGAGGAGTGATCTGGAATGGATTTAATCATTTCACTCGTTACCCGCTTAGCATGGGCAAGTTCATCATCTGCAAAAGTGGGTTGAAGGAGCACTTCTAAAAACAGAGAAGAAAGCTTATTCCAATCCCGTGTCAGGCCCGTTGACTGGAGGCCGATGGTATTTCGACCGCTGAACCCGTCGAGAGAAGCAGCACTTCCTTCGACAATCTCACTCAATTGTTTTGAGTTGTAGGTCGGTGTTCCCTTGGCCCAGGTTTGAGCAAGGAGGTGACTGCCACCCCAGTAGCTTTCATTGAGGCTCAATTCAGAGCGGGTTCCACCGAATGCGGATGCGTAAATTGAATAAACCGGAGTTCCAGGGCGCTCGAAATACGAAACTTGTAGGCCACTTGGAGTCGTGAAAACTTCAGGCTCCAGTGTTTCCTTCTTTTTCTTAGGCTGAATTTTTTGCACGGGAGCGGAGGTGAGCTCGCTAAAAATCTTTTTCACGTCCTTAAAGGTGTGAAGCGCTTCACCCTCGGGCTGAAACATCACCACACTCATGC
>CAIOKW010000174.1 GCA_903858975.1 Oligoflexia bacterium
ATTCCAGGACAGTTTGGTCCGATGAGGCGTGAGCCTTTTTCGGTGACATAACGTTTTGTCGCAATCATGTCTGCAATCGGGATTCCCTCAGTGATACAAATAATGAGGGGAATTCCAGCGTCTGCCGCCTCGCAGATTGAATCTGCCGCGAATGGAGGTGGAACAAAAATCATACTCGCATTTGCGCCCGTAGCCTTCACTGCCTCAGCAACAGTATTGAATACAGGAAATCCGTCTACGACTTGTCCGCCTTTGCCTGGGGTGACTCCACCCACTACTTTTGCGCCGTCAACCTTCATTCCGTATTCATGGCATCCTTTTGCGTGGAAGAGCCCTTGCGAGCCGGTAATTCCTTGAACCAGAAGTTTCGTTTTTTTATTTACCCAAATTGACATATATTCCTCTCGTCTAAATTTCCGCTTATTTAGCCGCTTCTACTGCTTTACGAGCTGCATCTGCAAGATCATCCGCTGGGGTGATTTTGAGCCCACTTTCGCTGAGCATTTTTTTCCCGAGTTCCACATTGGTTCCTTCGAGACGTACCACGAGAGGCACTTTCAATTGAAGTTCACGAGCAGCAGCAATGACACCCTCTGCAATCACGTCACACTTCATGATTCCACCAAAAATATTCACGAGGATCGCTTTCACTTTCGGATCCTTTAAAATAATTTTGAATGCCTGGGCCACCTTTTCTTTTGAAGCTCCACCGCCGACATCCAAGAAGTTCGCGGGAGTTCCGCCGTGAAGTTTAATGATATCGAGAGTTGCCATCGCAAGTCCCGCACCATTTACCAAACAGCCAATGGTGCCATCGAGAGCGATGTACGCGAGCTCATATTTAGATGCTTCAACATCCTGTGCATTTTCTTCGAGAATATCGCGCATTTCAATTACGTCTTTGTGACGGAAGAGCGCGTTGTCATCAAAGTTCATTTTACAATCAAGCGCGAGCAGGCGATTGTCGGTCGTGATGACCATCGGGTTGATCTCAACTTGAGAACAATCCATTTGCATGAAGCAGTCGTAAACGCCCTTGAAGAAGTTCACTGCATCTCTCATCGATTCCATGGGAAGTCCCAAAGAAATTGCAAGCTCACGGCCATGAAAAGGTTGAAATCCGATTCCTGGATTGATGACCACACGGAAGATTTTCTCAGGGTGCGTCTCAGCAACTTCTTCGATCTCCATTCCGCCTTCAGTTGACGCCATCATCACCACTTGTGAAAGTGCGCGATCCAGAACCACACCGAGGTAGTATTCTTTTTTAATATCTGAGCCGCCTTCGATCCAGAGCTTGTGAACTTTTTTACCTTCAACACCCGTCTGTGGCGTGACCAAGACCTTACCCATAATGTTATTCGCAGCAGCGCCAACGTCAGAAATATTTTTGCAAACTTTTACGCCGCCCGCTTTACCTCGTCCGCCAGCGTGAATTTGAGCCTTCACGACGAAGACTGAAGGATTCACTTCGGCTTTCAGTTTTTCAGCGGCCGCAGTCGCTTCTTTTGCTACCTGATCTGGAGATTTGTAAGTGAGGCCATCACGAGACCCTTCCACCAAAACACCTTCAGAGACAGGAACCTTGAAACGCTTCAGAATGCTTTTTGCCTGATATTCATGAATATTCATTAATTGAGTCCTAACCTTTTCATATCTTCTACTAGCCCTTTAACTGCAGCTGCAGATTTACCGAACATATCTTTTTCTTCTGCATTCATTTCAAGAAGCGGAACCGCTTCAAGTCCGTTTGCTCCTAGTTTCGCAAGAACTCCGCAAAAAAGATCATTTACGCCGTACTCACCTTTTAAGTAAACCGCGCAAGGAAGAATGCGTTTCTTATCGCGAACAATCGCCTCCACCATTTGAATCGCAGATGCCGCTGGAGCGTAGTACGCAGAACCGGTCTTCAGGAGCTCAACGATTTCTGCCCCGCCTTTACGAGCGCGATCCACAATTGAATCAATACGCTCTTTTGAAATGAGTTGTGTGAGGGGAATACCGCCAACTGAACAGTAACGTGGCATTGGAACCATGGTGTCACCATGTCCGCCCAAGGTGAAACCTTGAACGTCTTCAACACTCACATTACATTCCATCGCTACAAATGAGCGAAAACGAGCACTGTCGAGAACTCCAGCCATTCCAATGACACGCTCACGTGGAAAGCCAGTTGCAGACATCGCTACGTGGCACATGGCATCGAGTGGATTGGAAACAATGATCAACACGCAATTCGGAGAATACTTCGCAACGTTCTGCGCGCACTCTTTTACGATTTTTGAATTAGTTGCCAATAAATCATCACGGCTCATTCCAGGTTTACGCGGAAGACCTGCTGTAATCACAACCACATCTGAATCTTTGGTGAGCTCATAATCAGAACCACCCAAAACATTTGAATCAAATCCTTCAACCGGAGAAGCTTCGAACAAGTCGAGTGCCTTTCCTTTTGCAGCATCACCATTGATGTCGATGAGAACCACATCCCCGAGCTCTTTGCTTGCTGCCCAATGAGCACAAGTGGATCCTACGAATCCTGCACCAACGATTGAAATTTTTGGCCGACGATTTGCCATATAATGTTCCTTTCTCAAAGTTGAAGAATGCTTTGAATCTACACGACTTACCTGATTTTAATAAAGGATAAAAGCGCTCAGGCACCAGTTAACGCAGCGCATCTTTTTTCTTTACAAAACCGCTCCCTCGTGTCATTTTTCGGCCATGAAAATTCACGCATACCTAGGCTTCTTAGGACTACTCATCGCTAGTCTGGACACTCCGGACGCATCCGCCCTGACTGCAGTGAGCGATATCGATGACACCCTGAAGATCTCTCACGTTCTGGATCCGATTGACGCTATGGTTCGGGGACTGTCCTCAAAAGAGGCTTTCAATGGGATGAGCGAGGCATTGAATGCGCTACCGGCTGGAACTCGGTTTATTTACCTATCCGGCCGAAATCACCTCCTCAGCCAAAACACCCTCAACTTTCTGAATGAAAATCACTTCCCGAGCGGGGACCTCATCACTCACCGCAGCTCGGACCCAGACTCACTTCAGGAATACAAAGCCTCAAAAATACGCGAAATTCTTGCGAGCCAATCGGATGAACTCATTTTAATGGGGGACGATACCCAGTCTGATCCAGAGGCGTTTGATGAGGTGATCCGTCAAGCTCCCCTTCGAATTAAAGGGGCCTACATTCACCAAATCACAGGTCGACCCCTCCCCTCCTCAGTTACTCCAATTCTTACGGCCTTTGATCTTGCTGAACAATGGTATGCCCGAAACGATCTCAATTACGATCAACTCAGAGCAGTCGCAAAGGCAACGCTTGCCCCCTCCCACTTTTCTGCTTCCATTGCTCGGTTTCAAATCTGCCCCATTGAATATCAAGCACCCATCCAAGCACCGGAACTCATCAACCTGAATCATGAGATAGAAAATCGAATTGTCTCGGAGTGCTCAAAAAGCCCTGAAGAGCGGGAATCCGACTGAAATGCCGGCACTTTTAGCGCCAAAAGCGCGAACGTCGTCGAGGGGCTCTTGCCAATTGATGAAGTTAAACTCATAAAAAAACTTGGCATTTCCATACCGAATCCACGAATTAACGTAGTAGCGATTCGAAATCTTAGGATAGAAGAAGCCGCCCAAAGTAAAGTTTTGGCCTCGAATCAGGCAATCCCGAAAATTGAGCTCCACCCCTTGCGGAGCACTGAACCGCAGAAAGCCTTCTCCGCCTGATTGAAAGCTAAGCGCGTGGGCTCCGAGCAAAAGATTCAAGGTCACCCGCTCATCAATTCCTCGAAACTGCTCAACGATCATATAGACCCCGGTATCAACTTCAGGCTTCGAATGAACCGGAAATGCAGTAAAAGAGGCGACCTTTAGCCCTTCATTAAAGAGGTAGGCCGCGTAGATCGTTGCAAAAGGACGAAGCACATCTCGATGAGAATAGGGCCCAAGCCCGAGACTGACTCCAAAGGGATGAAACCGCCCGGGCAAGGGGGCCGTCAGCGTGAATGAGTCACTCCCTTTTTTTAATTCATACGTCGGGGTCGACTGAGAAAAAGAAAGCTGATGGGTGACTCCGTCTCCGCTTTCATCCACCACACCACTCACCACCGCTTTCCGCTCAGCCCCTTCAGTCTCCCAAATGAGATCTACATCCATTCGAAGCCCATGCCCTACTTCCTGATTTGGATGAGTGGGATGGCAATACACATGTCCCCAGGAATGCTTCAAACTGGAAGAAGTAATTCGAATCGGGGTTGAGCTACAGGTGGTATCCAGAATCATAGCCGGATTAATTTCTCGCTTCGGTTTAAACAAAACTCGAATTTTTGATGGCTTTTTACCCTGAATTTCTAGCTCATTTCCTTTTTCTTGGGTGAGCGCAATCGGTACCTCGATCTGATCTTGATCACTCTGAAAGTGTCGCCCGAGATACTTGATCGTTGTTTGAGCGGGCACATCGAGGACCACCCTTGCTCTCGGGATCAAAAACTTTCGGTCCACTCTCACCCATTCAAAACTCCCCTTCACCCAGTGCCAGGGGATATCGGATTGAAGCGTGAACTGATCTAAATCTAAATCACTGGGACGAAACACGAAGGGATCTGCCGCCTCTAAACTTTTCTCCGTCCAGGCCTGCGACCCGGGAGCGAGTAAAAAAAGTACCACAGCAGAGAAGAGTGCAATGTGCTTCATGATTCTGCTGAACTCCTCAGCACCTGTTCAATCACCTTGAGACCATGACGGAGCTCCTCTTCTGAAATGACTAGTGGTGGAGCAAAGCGAATCGTGTGTACGTGGGTTTGCTTTGCAAGGACACCGTGTTCAGCAAGTTCATGACAGATATCGTATGCCGTCTTGAGGCCACCCTTCGCACTTTTACCATGAGGTTTCACAACAATCGCATTCAACAAACCTTTTCCTCGCACCAACTCCACGATTGGCGAATTGAA
>CAIOKW010000175.1 GCA_903858975.1 Oligoflexia bacterium
CATCTGCCTGGTATTCATAGGTCCCGTGGCAGTGAGCGCAGGTTTGTTCGAATGTTTTCTTACCACGGAGGGCGCGCTCGAATTGAATGGGGAAGGGGTATTTGGGAGGCTTCAGTTGGCTGATGAGTGCTGATGCATGCTCCACTTGGTTGAAATACTTACGAACTCCCTCAGCGGATTGGCCTGATGTAATTTCGACTCCAATAATCCATCCTGGAGGGTGTCCCTTGCCAATTGCGTCTGCGAATTGCCCTACTTCTAATTTCTTTTCGAAGCCAAACCAAGAGGGAACCTTAACGGCTCCTTTGAAGCCATTGTTCGGAAGTGGAGCGTCGGCCATTTCATAAAACCAACTTCCGACGAGGGATACCGGTACGAGACCTTGAGTGTCAGCGCTCATACGAGGGTCTTTGAGCTTCTCCATGAGTTTGATCGAGCTATTTTCGAGGTCTCGATAGGTAGAGGATTTTTTCATGAGATAGGTCGACACCAGAGCATCACTGACCCGTTTGAATTCCTTTTCAATCCGAACGCCATCGATTCCAATTTGGCCCGGATCAATGTTTTTGTTTCCAATTCCTACAATGTACTGGCCTGCGGCTTTTCCGCTATGGCAAGCCACACAACCTAAAACTCCGATGTGGAGGCCTTGGTATCTTACTGTTTTGATTCCAACTAAGTTTCCCTCGTATTCCTGAATTCCCCAGCGATGCATGAGGGTATTCAAGAGGGTTTCATCCACACAGCTCCCCTCAATGACGTCTCGAACGAGGTCGAGCTTATTGAGAATTCCGGGTGAGAGGTGCATTCCCTTTCCTTCGGTGAAGAAATCAAGCGCCATGAGCTCTCGTGCTGCCGGGGAAAGATCATCAGCCCGTGCATGATGGAGGGCGATGAGACAGAAAGATAAAAGCAGTGTGCGGGTAATGAGTTTAAAAATCACGAGCAGATCATAGCACTCTACCGACTGTTTTTAAATAATATTTATTTAAACTAGAATCGTATAATTTCTAGTTCTTCAGGTAGCGGGTGCAGTGCGCGTTTTCCTCTAAAATTTCACCAGTTCGCTTATTGTAAAAGATTTTTGCTGGAATGTGATCGACTGCATCTGCAAGGTCAGTGGCAGCATGAGAATACGAGAAGTTTACGTTCAGTTGGATGGATTTGAGCTCACCGAGTTTAGTGCCCCCGACGTTTTCGCCTTTGCGGCCGCTGTCCAAAAACCGAAGATCTACTTTTGCAAAGTATTGTCCGTGTCCGAGGTAACTGAGGGTGCGATTCTGATCTGAAAAGGTGGCGATCGTCTGGAGCGGGTAATGTACTGCGGGATCTGCAAGGACCATGATCGCTGGGGTGCGGGTGCCTTGGGATGCTTCCGTGTGATTGTAGACCCGAACCGTGATCCCAGTGCTTAAGCCCTCACAGATAAAGCCATCCGCCTGAGCGGAAAGTGAGAATCCAAGGGTGAGGATAGACATTAAGAATAGGTTCTTCATGAGCTGGAATATAGCAGAGTTGCGTCAATTAAATATTTATTAATTTAATCATTTAATATAAAATGATCTTATATGAAAGATTCTCTCGATGTGGCTGAACTCTCCCGCACTCTTCCCACTCAGGAGTCACTCCTGGCGCTTTTGGCCTTTGATCGCGAAGGCGATATGGTTCAAGCAGCCCGGAGCCTTAAAATGAGTCAACCCGCACTCTCGTTTCAGCTGAAAAAGCTTGAGGAATCACTGGGG
>CAIOKW010000176.1 GCA_903858975.1 Oligoflexia bacterium
ACATGAAAAATACAAGGACAAGGGCTTTGAGGTCCTTGGTTTCCCCTGCAATCAATTCGGCGCTCAGGAGCCTGGATCAGACTCTGAGATTCAAAGCTTTTGCCAGTTGAACTTCGGTGTTAATTTCCCAGTATTTGCAAAGATTGAGGTCAATGGCCCGAATGCAGATCCCCTTTACGGGTTCCTCAAAAAGGAAGCTCCAGGGATTATGGGGACCGAAGCGATCAAGTGGAATTTCACTAAATTCTTGGTTTCTAAAGAGGGTACTGTTTTGAAGCGCTTTGCTCCGATGGATAAGCCTGAGAGTCTCGAAAAAGAGATTGAGTCAGCGCTGAATCAATAAGCGCCTTCTGCATGATACTCCTTAAGCCCGATAGCGCGAAGCGAAGGGAGCAGAGGTGTTTTGCAAAGACGGACGCTTCTTTTTAAGCAGCGTGCTTGATCATTGATGCTCGTTTCTTTTGCGCTCGCTTGAATAGATTCGAGATCTGTTTTGCTGACCCCTTTTCGGTCTGAGAGAAGTTCGAGATAAAGGGGGCAGAGGCAAGCGTCTTTGCAATGAGAAGCTTTTTTTAGAATGGAGGCGATGCTTCGCTTTTTTTTCTCCATTGCCATTTTCTTTTCGTAAATCGGGCGTAAAGGAAGCATCATGAGTTTAGCGTTTTCGATAGTAGCACCACACCAGTCCTTACCCTCAATCGCAGAGGAAAGACCTAAAATTGCGGTTTCAAATTCCTCAAGACTAAACGTTTGCAGGAGCTTTTTTTCACTCAGCATCACCGAGGTAGGGGCTGCCAGGGCGGCAGAATTTACCGAGTGATTTGCTAATACAAAAAGGATCAGTGCGAATTTAATCATTTTTTCATTCTAATCTACTGCCAAAAAATAGGCTAGTGCACGTGCAATATTTACATGACATCCTAAAGAGGTGAGGAATTCTAAATGAAAAAATGCCACCTTTTATTATTAACGATGATCGCAATCACGGCCCTCACGTCTTGTAGCAATATGAATCGGTTTTTCGTTGATTCCAATCGAAGCCCAGCTTCCGTTTCAAAAAAGATTCATGTGAGTGAGAGCGCGGTGAAAGAGTCTCTCCAGTATATTCGAGATGCGGCGGGATTAGCAGCCGGTTCAACCTCAGCCCAAATGCAAGATGTGATGTTAAAGACGCTCACGCAAGCATATATTTTGGGTGATTTGCTGATGGTAGAGCTCGATCGTAAGTTTGATCAGGGCTATACAGTAGAGCAGCTTTCTAAGCCAAAGAAGGGGGAGCGAAATCTGTACGCCGAAATGATGGCACTTCGAGCGCTGAAAGAGCAGGTTGAGGATGCGATCAAAGGTGCGGGGGTTTTGTCATATAATGAAGCTTTGGATTCGGGTTTAGCAGAGGTCAGTTGGATCAATCAAATGCGGGCTCAGGCAAAGGCTTTGTCTGACTCTCACGCAGAAAAGTCTGCGATCATTGAAGTGGCACTACACGATGTGAATAACTTCTTAAATGAGCTTCAGGTTTATTACCGTGATGGAAGTTTGAACACTGTAGAAAGTCTCAGCTCAGATCAGATTCTCTCAAAAATTCGTGCCATTCGCCAAGCTCCCAAGGGAGTTACGCTTGAGTTTCTAAAAGAGTTTATTCCGCAAGATGGCGAAGCGGGAATTAATGTTCATCATTGGATTAAAGGAAATGCAGGGCTCTATGGGGATGAGCTCGTGAAAAACTTTACTGAGGGTCGGATGCCAGCCCAAGCAACCTTGAAGCTGTTTCCAAGCCTTGGACAAACCGGAAGTATTACCGGAAACGGGTTTCCCAAGGGAACCTGGGCGCTGACCTACGATGACGGTCCCGCAAGAACGACTCCCACGGTTCTATCAAATCTCAAAAAACATGACATGAAAGCGACCTTCTTTATGCTTTCTCAGCAGATTGATTCGGCAAAGAAGTTTCCCAAAGTAGCGCTCGATGAAGTGACGGAAGGGCATGCAACCGCATGTCACTCCTATAGTCACCCTCAGGTGAATAAACTGGGAGCTCCAGCGCGTGAACATGAAATTGAGGGAGCGGCAAAAATGTATGCTCAGGTTATGGGGAAAAGACCTGACTTCTTTCGCTTGCCCTACGGCGCTGGGGTTTCGGTGAAAGCGGTCCGGGAAGATATTTTAAAGTCCTGTATGCTCCACGTATTTTGGAACGTGGATACACTCGATTGGCATGATAAGGATCCAGATTCGATCTATCGTCGTGCGGTAAAGCAGATTGAGCAGTTGGGGCGTGGGATCATCTTGTTTCATGATATTCATCCCCAGTCCGTGGTGGCCTCCGAGAAACTCATGGGCTACCTGAAGGAAAAATCAATTCGAATGGTAACCATTCCTGAAATTGTAAAAGAAATCAACGGTGGCAAAGAGTGGAGCTGTAAGCTCGGCTGGTAGTCAAATTCTTAGATAATCGTGTCGTGGGCTTCGTCTGGAGATGCCTTCGGGTAGTCCACGTTGAGGTGTAGCCCGCGACTTTCTTTTCGTCTCAGGGCAGACTCGACGATGAGTTCGGCTACCGTGAGTAGGTTTCGAAGTTCAATCAGATCGCGGTTTACTTTGAACTTCCAATAGTCCTCGTTCACTTCGTGCCTGAGAAGGGCCAAACGTTCTCGCGCCCGATTGAGACGGCGATTGGACCTGACAATACCCACATAGTTCCACATCAGGGTTCGAATCTCTCGCCAAGTGGCGACGATATCGATTTGCTCTTCCATGTCGACTGCGCGACCAAATTCCCATGCAGGGAGTGATTTCGGAGCATGAGGGGCGACGTGTGAGGTGAGGGTGTTTTTCGCCTGAAGTGCCGCACGTTTCGAAAATACAATTCCTTCCAGAAGTGAGTTTGAAGCCAGTCGGTTCGCGCCATGGAGACCTGTGCAAGCGGTTTCGCCAATAGCCACTAAGCCCTCAATTGAGGTTTGAGCGAATTCATCGACGAGAATTCCGCCACACATGTAATGAGCTGCGGGTACAACGGGAATAAATTCACGGGGCGCATTGATTCCAAATTTTTTGCACATCGAATGGACTTGTGGAAATTTTTCAGCGAATTCCTCGGGCTTAATATGCGTGATATCGAGCCATACATGAGCAGCCCCTGTGCGTTTTAATTCGATATCAATGGATTGAGATACCACATATCGGGGCGCAAGGGATCCCATCTCATGATAATCCGGCATGAAATCCCGGCCTTCAAGATTCCTCAAAATTCCACCTTCGCCGCGAAGGGCTTCAGTGATGAGAAAGTTTTTTGCGTGTGGATGATAGAGGCAGGTGGGGTGAAACTGCATGAATTCCATATTGGCAATGCGAGCCCCCGCTCGATAAGCCATCGCAATTCCATCTCCGGTCGCAACGTCAGGATTTGAAGTATAAAGGTAAACTTTCCCGGCTCCTCCGCTCGCAAGAACCGTCAAGTCTGCTGCCATAGGCGCGATTTCATTGGTCGCGATATTAAGAATGTATGCACCTAAGCATCGGCCTAATCCACTCGCGGCTGTAAGAGTGCGAAGTTTTCCTTCCATGATCAGATCGATCGCCATGTAGTTTTCCATGACGGTAATTTTGGCGTGAGATCGGACCTTCTGGATCAAGGCTTCCTCAATCGCAAGCCCAGTGAAGTCGTGAGAATGAAGGATACGTCGTTGGTGGTGGCCACCTTCAATGTGGAGGTCGTAATCGCTGGGGTGGTCCGTGTCGCGAGTGAATTCGACACCCCATTCAATGAGTTCTTTGATTCGATCAGGACCTTCTTGAACGCAGGCATCTACCGTCGATTCTCGGCAAAGGCCGGCCCCCGCCTCTAAGGTGTCCTTTTTATGCTCCGCGAAAGAGTCGTTCTTAGCCCAAACGGCAGCAATCCCGCCTTGCGCATAGCGAGTATTGCCTTCATCTAAGCTGGTTTTCGCCAATAAAGTGACGTCACTGAACTCAGAAAAATGGAGGGCTGCGGAAAGTCCCGCAATCCCACTTCCGATGATTAGAACTTTAGGAGGATAAGTTGCCATATTGGTCCTCTGTGTTAAACTCTTAAGCGGGGAGAGTTTATCATGAAATTAGTGCGTATTGCGATTTTTTTAACCGGAATCACGGGTCTGATCATGGGTGGCCTAACGAGCATTTCGAGCTTGAGGACGGATCAAGAGCAGGCAGGGATTCGCACGAATGAAAACCTCAAATCCCAAGCCACCATTTTAGTGGATCAATTTTTTGGGACCCTGGAGTCAACGAAGGCTCTGAATCAAGGGAATGGTGTAAATTCACTTCCTTACCTCACGCATCGGGCAGTTTTAAACTTGAAACAAGGAGCTCCGTCTGACTTTGAATCCTTCAACGCAGCTGAAGCCACTCCCTCCAGTCCAGCGGTCGATCTCGCTCTTGAAGAGCGCGTGATGAGTGCGCTTAAAAATCAACTTTCAATCGGTGATCTCAGAATTACTAAAGTCTGTATGGGAACCTATGAACTGAATGAGGGGGGGAGTAAAGAGGGGATCTTCATTGCTCAGCCCGTATTTAAGATCGTGAATGGAGTGGCAGATACCAGTTCGATTGAAAAAGCGAATGTCGCTTTAATCGATCCAGTAAAAGCCTTTGCAGGCGTTCAGAAACTTGCCTCTGGCGAAAGCACGGCATTTTTACTCAGTAAAAAAGGAAAGGTTCTTGCCCACACCTTGAATGCCTATGTGGGAACAGATCTTCGTAAGATTTCTCACCTTAAAGATACGATTGAAAATCTCTTCTTAGGTGCTCAAACCGGAAGCGTTGACCGTTACACGAATGTCGATGGAACTAAATCACAAGTCGCGTTCGTAAGAGCGGGTGCCTATCCCTTTGCATTTGCGGTTGAACAAAAAGCAACTCCAGCGGTTCTTTCGTCTGAATGGATGAGTGAGCAAATGGAATCGGGAGCCGCTCGTAAGAACCTAGGGTTTGCGCTTGTTGTAATTGCGATCGCATTGATTACTTTTACAGTCGTCAGCACCTGGGCGGGACGTGAGCTTAATAAACAAATTGAAGCCAATCGTGAAGTCAGAAAAGAGAATGCGGTAGATCTTCCAGTGGGAATTGCTCCCAGCATGCTGGCGAAGAAGGTTGCTCCGAGCGCCATGGCTAGTGCTGGAACGGCAGTAAAAACTCAGATCACAGCTCAAGCCAGTATTGAGAGTGCCGCAGATAGTTTTGTGGAGTTTCGTGCTCAGCTGGAACAAGAGCGTGATCATTCACACCAGCAGGCGCGCTTGATCACCACTGATCGAGATTATGTGCGTGAGCTTTTGGGAAGAATTGAGTCTTCTCTTACCGCTGAAGGTATTGAGAAGGAACTGACCTCGCTCAGCTCAGAGTTGACTGAGAGTCCGGTTTTATTCCTTCGCTATAATCGTCGCAATCAAAACCTCACCCTTGCCTCTGTTGCGGGTGAGATTCGTATTCCAAATTACGTACAAATGCAGGCTTATGTTCGTAAGGACATTGAACTTCAGGTTGAGCAATTGGCTGAAGGGGGCAAGGTTGCGTCCCTGACCAATTACGGTCCTATTAATAAGCTCATGATTACCCACTTGAATGTCGCTCACTTTGAAGCCTGGGGCGTGACCTCAAGCCCTGAGATCAGCGGCCAGGCGAGATTGGTGGGAGTGCTTGTGGTACTTCATGCCGGGATGAGAAGTGCTCAAGTTCGGCCAACTTTGGCTAAAATCTTAAAGGAGTCTGGGAACTACCTTTACGCCCAAAACAATAAATTGAAACCAAAATCAAAGAATGTAGATCCGGCAATTTCAGAAATGAATTTTGATTCTGACCTGACATGATCGCTCGCGCGAATATTTCAATATCGCGGAGTGCACTTCGGAATAATTATCGGATCCTCTCAAAAAAGGTCCCGCACCTAGATCTTTTACCGATGGTGAAGGCTGATGCCTATGGGCATGGTGCGTTCTATGCGGCTCAGAGTTTGCTTCAGGAAAAGAAGCTTTATGGATTTGGTGTTGCAAGCTTTAAAGAAGCCGTAGAGCTGAGACTGGCTTTGAAGAATTCTAAAGTACCCATTTTGGTGTTTTCAGACTGTGCTCCCTGGACTCAGGAGCACTTTGGTCTCTGCAAGCGCTATCATTTGGAGCCGGTTCTAAGTGAAATCGAGAGTTTGCTTCATTTCCAAAGTGGACGAGAGAGCACCCAGATCTCATTCCATGTCGAGGTGAATACGGGCATGAATCGTCTCGGTGTTCCTGTGCAGTCCTTACCTTTATTGAAAAATCAGCCGCGTTCAATTTTCACCCATCTTGCCGATGCAGATTCTCCGAATTCTAGCCTGACTCAAAAACAGATGAGCGCATTTCAGGACGTAGTGGAATATGTTCGCTGGCGTTTTCCTGAAACTTTACTTCACTTTGCGAATAGCTCAGCAATTTGGAATCACCGAGACTTTCCGATGATGAAGGAAATGAATCTAGCCCGCCCAGGACTTTCGCTTTATGGAGTGCGTCCTTTTGAATCCGCAAAAGAAGATGGATTGAAACGGGTGATGAGTTTCAGCTCTCGAGTGCTCAATCGAATTTATCTCCAAAAAGGGGATCAAGTGGGTTACGGCGGCACCTACCGTTGCAAGAATGCAAAAGGTGAGTGGGTCGCGATACTTGGCGCGGGCTATGCCGATGGTGTGTTTCGGAGTCTCAGCAATCAGGGGATTGCGTACCATAAGAAGAAGAAATTAAACTTTTTGGGCCGCGTGAGTATGGATTTGTCTGCAGTTCAGGGGCACGCAAAATTGATGGTGGGCGATGAGATTTTTCTTTGGGGCGATCAGGTGGATCCTTACGAGCAAGCGTTGCTTGCCGGGACGATTCCCTATGAAATCATGACCCGTATTGGACACAGAGTGGAAAGAACTTATGAGTAATGAAAATGCAATTCAGCTAAAAGGGGTCCATAAGGCGTTTCGGGATGGGCGGGACCAAATTTTAAGAGGGGTTGATATTGATTTTCCAATGGGAAAATTGACCTATATTCTTGGGCCATCGGGGACGGGTAAATCGGTAACGCTGAAGCATGTTTTAGGGCTTCTCGATCCGGATCAAGGTGAGGTTTGGGTCCTCGGTAGAAATCTTGCGAAATTGTCCAATTCTGATCGGATTCGATTTCGAGAAAAGTTTGGAATGGTTTTCCAAAACTCAGCGCTCTTTGATGACATGACGGTTTTTGAAAACGTTGCGTTCCCACTTCGCGAGCATACCTCGATGAGCGAAGAGGAAATTACGACTGAAGTCACTTCAGTCCTGAAGACGCTGGGAATGAATGGGCCCTACGATAAGTTTCCAAATGAGATTTCAGGGGGGATGAGGAAACGAGTAGGGATCGCACGCGCGATTATTCGTAAACCTGAAATCCTTCTTTATGATGAGCCGACCACCGGACTTGATCCTTATACTCGGATTACGGTGGATGAGTTGATTGAAAAAATTAAATCGGAATTTAGACTCACCTCCGTAGTCATTTCTCACGACATCCCATCAGCCCTTC
>CAIOKW010000177.1 GCA_903858975.1 Oligoflexia bacterium
CACGATCTGAGTACAAACTTCTGGCTTCATCGGACACTTCAATCCGTGCTTTTTAAAATGCTGATCAACCTTTGCTTGCATGCTCGGACGCATTTCAGAGCAATTGATCGCTTCATCCCAAGCCGGATTCACATACTCAGCCCACGAGAATGAGCGTTCATTGACCCAACCTTTTTTCTCATCACAGCGAATGTAAGGATGCTCTCCTGTCGTCAATTGACTCCAAAACCGGTACCCCTGATAGTCAGCAGCAATATCACCGTAGGAATAAACGCCTGAGGTTGCCAATCCCCACACACCATCTTCGCCATGGTCCTCAGCAAGCACTTTCTCAAGCGGCTTTCCACCCTTCACTAAATCGTAAAAGCCTAAGCCCTGAACGAAGAAGTGCCCAATTTTGTCAGATCCCACAATTTGCCCTGCAAGAAGGATTGATCTCCCAATTCCGACCATGTTTAAAATCGGTGACTCTAGAAACGAAACATCTTGGTAAATACTTTTATGAAGACCGATTTCAGCGCGATCAATATCCTTTGAGAGCTCAAGCCAAACCTCAATTTGCCCCGTAGGATCAGGCCGAATCCAACTGAGAATCTCTTGCCTGAGGTAAGCAATGTTACAACTGCCGGGATCATCCTTATTTGCCTCTCTCACTGATCGAGTCAAAATGTGGTTCACTTTTTGGTCAAGGATCACCAAGGAATCCTTTTTAATTTTATCTCGATCCGTAAAGTTATCCACCTCATAGGCCAGACTGCTTGAGCTGAAAAGAATCAAAAATAAAGTGGTCCAAACATTCAGATAAAATTGACTTAAAAAATTCATCCTTCAAGTTTCGCGAAAAAGGATCAGTCTTAAAAGAGGCGGATTTTGCCTAGAGAACAAACCTGCACTGATCCATTCAGATTTAATGGATTCCGTTTAATTCAGGCAAACATTTCAAATAGATCAGGCGAATTGACCTGTTTCTCGCCGAAAACCTCCATCCATAAATACACAAACACTATTTACTTTAATCGTGACGCATGGTATCATCCCCCCCCAAATCAGAACATGAACGGCGTCCCCCACCCCTGGCGCGCAAACTTGCAATTCCGCAATTTTGCAAAAAATCATGAATAGAAACAATTATGCGAAACAAAAAGATGAACAGAAAAAACGCACGATTGGCTCGCTCCCTTCCGATCCTCCTGAGCCTTTCAACTTTGGGCCTTGGCCAATTCGCCTTCTCTCAAAGCGTGACCTACAATGGATATTATAACGGACCAAAAGTGGATGTAAATTTTATCAATACGCCTCCTGCGCAGTATCAGGAATGCCGTGAGAAATACATTAACTCTACCGCAAAAATCTACAGCGCGTGTAGCTTTGGTGTCGATGAGGCCCGCAGAATGGCCGAACGTTTTGGCGGTGGCAAAGGAAAAATCGAAGGATACCTTCGTGGTTTTTCTTGGGGTCTCTACAAAGGCGTTCAAATGAACCAAAATGATCCACAAGCTCAAGCAGTGGGTGCCGCTCTAAACTCAGACTATCTTGGCCGAATTGATCGCGCCACTAAAGACGGGGCTGCTCGCGGAGAAGCGGTGGGAAATGCAAACGGGAGCTCTGAAGCCCGCCTCCGTTTTACCTCTGCACTGGATTCAGGCATCATTCCAAGCCCAAAACTGGACACGATTCCTGAGCCGGCATTCAGCTCAAATGTAGCTGATCCTTACGCTCAATACGTAGGACAACCCCAAAGCTTAGATGCAATGCTGAAATCACCCGTTGAAGACCTGGGCCAAATCAAAGTCTATTCTAGCTATGATTCAGTTTATCTTGGGGACATGCCACAATTTAATCTTTATAACTACTACTTCGCTGACGGAACGTACCGTTTCGAAACTGCTAAGTGGGTTGATGGGAATGCGGCCATCGCACAATGGTTGACCCGTCCAATTGATTCAAAACCACAATACGAAGCCTTGGGATCAGACACCGTTACTGTACCGGTTCCCAATCCAGCAGCAGGTGCTCCGACCACTACTCAACAAGCCGTTGACTTAAAAGGGATCTTCAAAACCTCTTTCGTAAACGCTTATGCTTACTATGTGAACTATTACTTCTCACAAAACTTCTTCGTGAATATGGACGAAGGACAACGTGTAGGTGAATCGATCGGTAAACAAGTAGGAATTCGTTACGCACAATCGAGCGCTGAAGTAAAAGCATTCAACGCAAAATTCCGTCGCGATGAAAAAGCCGCTTACGATTCAGTCTATTCGAATGCTTATAAAACTTCGTTTGGAGGCACTTACCAAGACTACGCAACGAATCCAAAACCAGAAATCGATAGTTTCGAAATTGTCGACGAAACGGATGATGGAATCATTCAACCGGGTGAACGCGTGGGCGTAGTATTCAAAGTGAAAAACTTTGGTCTTGCAAACACCAGCGCACAAGCGATCTTGGATGGAGCTCAAAACCCAATCGCAAGCCCTGCCTATGCATTGCCAGGATTAAAGACGACTCTGATTCGCACTCCGATGATTGCTTCGATGAGCTCTGATATTCACTCTAGCGCAAACGTGAGCCTTGGTCTCCATGTCTATGGAAAAGGCTTCAATACCATCACTGCGCTCAGAACTGCACAAGTTATCCGTCAGGTGACCCCAGTCAGTATCGATGTAAATCCGATCGTTGCTGAAGGTAAGGCAAACGTAACCGTGACTGTAAAAAACAATTCACGTATCGCTTCAAGCTCTAGCGTCCGCGTAGTTCTCACTGATTCTGCAGGACGTTCGTTTGAACAAAACATCGGGATCGTGAACGCGAACCAAAATGCGACTGCGACCTTCAACTTGAGTGGCTATAACCCACTTGATTTGATCAAAGGAAACGGCATCGGAGTTAAGGCACAAATGTTCCTAGGCGAACTTGCGGTAGATGAGCTCGATGGTACTATCTTCACTCGTCAACCTGAGTCTGACCTTCCAAGTGCATTAGCCCTTGCAGCTCAAAACCCAGCCAATCAAAACCTCGCACTTTCTTTGATGAATGAACTCGTAGAGCGCATTCGTGTAGAAACTACACAAATTGAACGTCGTGGTTATAAGGATCAGCCAGGTTCAACTTACCTCTACGGTGCACTCTTATCGCTTCGTAGCCGTGTACAAGCTGACTCTGCAAAAGCGATTTACGCACAACTTGCAGGACAGATCTGGCAATATCGTAAAGCATTCACTAACTTCCTAGGCATTAAGTCTGCTAACCGAAGTTATTTCGAAGCTGCTTGCCGTGAATTAAACGGTGGACGCAAGCTCTAAGCTCTGAGTAAAATACTCAAAAGTCATTAAAGGTGTCGTAACTTTGGTTACGGCACCTTTTTTAATGGAAGGTGCTCAACATGAATCTCAATCTCAACCTTTTTGTTTCCACATTTACACTCATCTTCCTTGCCGAACTTCCAGACAAAACAGCATTTGCAACCCTCATGCTCGCTGCGAGAGGAAAACACGTTCCCGTCTTCATCGGCGTGGCGCTCGCCTTCTTAGTTCAAAGCATTGTAGCGGTTAAAGTGGGTGGATTCTTCGGCAAGTTCCCAGAGGCTCCCGTTCATATCATCACAGGGGTCCTCTTTTTTATTTTTGCTTTCATGGCATTCAGAAAACGAAACGAAGTAGAAGAAGATGAATCACTTGAAAATAGCGTTTCGAAGACGGGATTCCTCCTTACCGCTGCAAAATCATTTATGGTCATTTTTATCGCGGAATGGGGTGACCTCACCCAACTCGCAACCGCCTCACTTGCTGCTAAATACAACGACACGCTCACTATTTTCTTGGCTGCAACTTCAGCTCTTTGGAGCGTCACTGCGATCGCCGTGATCATTGGAAGGAAAATGGGGCAATATGTCAGCCCCAAGCAACTTCACATTGGATCTGCCATCACCTTTGCGATTGTCGGAAGTTACTTTATCCTTGAGACGCTTTTTCGTTAATTCGATAGCCTGAGCCACGAACGGTCTCAATGCAATCTCCATAAGAACCTAACTTCTTCCGAAGTGAAAAAACATGGGTATCCACTGCGCGATCGACTACCGCAATTCCTTCACCCTGAACGATCGCGATCAGCTGTTCGCGAGAATGAATCTCACCCGGTCGAGCCAGTAAGGCCTGTAGGAGCTTAAATTCATTGGGCGTTAAATGAACTCGTTCACTGGCAACAAAAACATCAAACGAACGAGAATCGAGCACCAGATCTCCAAAGCCAAGCTGCCCAGCCTTGAGGGTTCGTTTTTGGAGTAAGGATTTCACTTTTTGTTGCAAGCCTGATCGCTCAAAAGGTTTTGCAATAAAATCATCAGCACCTATTGCTTTCAGCTCATCCATGAGGGCACCGCTATTTGAACCACAAAGGACTAAAATTTTAGGCTTACGCGTGATTTTAGGATTGGTATGGATCTCATGCAAAAAGGTGGAGAGCAAAATCTCTGAAATGCGCATTTCGGTTAAAAGTAAATCAAATTCACGAGACTCTAATTCCCGCAAGGTGTCCTTCGCGCTTGAAGTCAAGCACACCTGAAGCCCATCCCCTTTTGCTTGTTCGTGCAAAATGGATTGAAAATCATGATCCTCTTCAAAAATCAGAACGTGTTGAGAACTCATCGGTGAGAACTGGGGTCAAAACCACCATGTCGGATATCTTTACCAGTAGATGCAAAAATCACATCCTCTGCAATATTAGTGGCATGATCACCCAATCGCTCTAAATTCCGAGAAACGAGCATTAGATCGACCGCTCCCTCTACGAAATTAGGATTTTGTTTCATCACCTCTACCAAATTTTTAAATGTACTTCGCTTAGCCTCATCGACCACATCGTCTTGCAAGAGGACTTGTTCAGAGAGAGCAACATCTCCTTTAATGAAAGCATCCATCGCATCTCTCACCATTTTTCTCACCGTGTGCGACATGTTGGCAATCGCACTGGCTTCTTGGAGGGCAGTCTTCTCGAGATAGTCCCGAACATTGAGTGAAATATTCATGGCTTGATCACCCATTCGCTCTAGGTCTGAGTTAATTTTGATAATCGCAAGGATCATTCGTAGATCGGCCGCTAAGGGTGATTGAGAGGCAATGATCTTCAAACACATTTCATCTACTTCGAGATGAAATGCATTGATCTTATCTTCATGCTCACGAACTTTTTTGAGACGCTCTGATTTGCGTTCGATCAATCCTTGGGTCGCCTCTTCTACTGCCAATTCAACCGATTGGCCCATCGCCATGATCACTGCCCGCAATTTATTCAGCTCTAAATCAATTTGTCTTTGCATTGTCTCTCACCCCTCTGAATCAACCAAAACGACCGGTGATGTACTCTTCTGTCTTGCGGTCTCGAGGCGTCGTAAATACATCCGTGGTCACCCCATATTCAACCAAATTGCCATATAAAAAGAAAGCAGTTTTATCGGATATCCGAGCTGCCTGCTGCATATTATGAGTTACCATCAGAATGGTGGTTTCCTGTTTGAGCTGAATCACCAATTCCTCAATTTTAGCGGTGGAAATCGGATCCAAAGCACTCGTGGGCTCATCCATTAATAACACCGGAGGCTTCACGGCAAGAGCGCGTGCAATGCAAAGGCGTTGTTGCTGTCCCCCCGAAAGTGACATTCCAGAAGCATTGAGCTTATCTTTTACTTCTGTCCAAAGGGCCGCTTCCTGAAGTGCTGACACGACTCGATCATGAAGTTCAGCTCCTTTGGCTAAATGATTAAGTTTTAAACCTGAGGCTACATTTTCAAAAATACTCATCGATGGAAAAGGATTGGGTTTTTGAAATACCATTCCAATCTTTCTACGAACACGAACGGGATCCGAACCTGGAGCATAGATGTCTTCCCCTTGGAGAAACACCTTCCCTTCGGCACGGCCCCCGGGTGTCTCTTCATGCATTCGATTCAGGCATCGAAGAAACGTTGATTTTCCACAGCCCGAAGGACCAATGAATGCGATGACTTCATTTTTATTTACTCGA
>CAIOKW010000178.1 GCA_903858975.1 Oligoflexia bacterium
GAAGCCTCGTGGGAAGAGGCGATTGCTGCATATAAAGGCACCTCAGTGGTCACCGAGGAACGAGCAAAAGAACTGATGAATAGATTTAGAGAAAAATACGAGGCTCTCAAAAAATGCAAAAAGCCGTAGCAGCCCTGATCGGAGTTTTTGTTGTCGCGACATCCACGATAGCAGCTCAGTCTGACTTGAATTCAGCGAAAGCAAAATATCCGTATAGCCTGATAGGCGAAGATTTCGGGATACTCAACGAAGCAGACCTCGCTGCCAACACTTGCGATGCTCAACCACAACCATTTTCTCTCGCCTCAGACTCCCTATATTGGCGGTGTTTTGAATCCAAAGAAGTTAAGTTTTTGTGTGACAGTAGCGGTGCCGCCGATCCAAACGAGGGCGTGATGGGACTCATCGTATTGAGTGCAAACACCAAGGCTGGCCACCACGACTACATCGCACGCCGCCCTTGGCCAATCGCCGACTGTCGCGAGTTTGGGAGGACTTTCGCTGCTGCAATAAAAGAGACCCAACACCTCTGTATCTCGGGTTCATCACCCAGAAAAAGTGCTGATCCACGCGACACCCGGACTACCACATGGAATTTCGAAAAATACAAATCTTCAAAACATTGTGGATCCTATTTTGAAGGGCATTGCGATCTCGCCTACCAGCTCAACCATGGCTGCAAAGTGACACAAGCCAAGGTTTCTGCATTCGAGTAGGGCAAACACGATTGACGGATACACTAGGAACATTTCCCGGCATTTCGCGAGCAGTCCTGAGTGTTTTTAGAAATCTTTCAAAATCCTCGGCAAAACGGCTTGCTTTAACGCAGATGCTTGTCCTACAATAGGACAAAGCAGGGGGTAAGTTAGCGAAATTGCTCATTCTCCTTCGACACCTCCACTTAAAAAACAACAATAAAATCAATCACTTACACACATTCGCGGTTCAAAATAGGCTCAAAAACAGCCTGTTTTGCGCCTATTTCTTATAGTTATTTCAATACAATAACTATCATGTTAAAATAACTACATGAGCCCGAAGCTCGCCAGACAAGATCTTCCGGATGGAAGCTTTATCGATATCGCAATCGACGAGGTCAAACCTGATCGTTGGCGTCCTCATGGCGTGCGGTATCGATTCGCTTGGGTTGAGAAAGGGATATGTCGCGTACTCTTCGACAACCACCACGGCAAACACGATCACTACCACCTAGACGGCGTCGAGACCGTTTACGAATTTGTCTCGGTCGAAAAACTTTACGATGATTTCACCGCTGAAATCAGAAACCTCGGAGGCCTTGTATGAAAATAAGAAAATTCAAAATCAAAGTTCAGAATAGTGCTCAGTTTCGGGACGATGTCATCAAGACCTGGAAGGCCGCCGAGAAAAAGAAGCTAAAGGACTCGGACTACGACCTTATCCTCTCCTTCCCTGACATCTCTTGGCTACCGAAAATCTTTGGGGCCGAACGCGTTCGAATGATTCAAATGATCCGCGATCAAAAACCCGAGTCCATTTATCAGCTCGCAAAACTACTCGGGCGCGCGCTCCCCAATGTTCATCGCGATGTTCATGAGCTTGCGGAATATGGCGTCATCGAACTTAAGAAAACCCGCAAAAAAGGACAAAAACGGGAATCACTTCATCCTGAGTATAATTGGGATGGGTTTGATATTGCGGTGTAATGACTTTATGAACGCAAAATATAGAAATATCATCGTTCGAATTTCTTTTGTCGCTATTTGCAGCATTTTCTTATTAGGCCCTGAGTCCTACTCAAGCGAACGTAAAGTGACCAAAAATCAGACTCGATCACCGAGCGACGACATATCTTTTTCATGCATGGGACCAGAGGGCTCAAAAATCAATCTAGTCTATTTGCATGGCATGGATTCAGCGACGCCTTCTCAGCAAGAGCAGACAAATCGGGGTGTTTTGGCAAAAATTGCCAATGAACTCAACATTCGAATTGCCTTACCTCGGGCTTCAAAACCGTGCCCAACTCAACCTAACTCAGTATGCTGGGGTTGGAGCTTCAATCAGAGTGAAATCGATTCGACAAAGGGAACGATAGAAGCTGCCGCCCAAAACTGCTTTGGAACCAAGGCTCATTACGGAATGCTTGGTTTTTCAAATGGCGGCTATTTACTCAGTCAAGCTTACCGCTCCTGTACCTTACAAACAAATTTTCCAGATGGCGGTTGGCTTGCCATAGTCGGGGCAGCCCGGTATTCCGGCAACTTGCCCGTACAACCCGCATCTTTGAAGGGCTGTGGTTCACTCACAATCTTAAGCGGATCGGAAGACCAGTATAACTCCGACTTAAACCAAAATTACTTGCACGTTCTCGCCGCAAAAGGGGCAGATGCCACTGAAATTCCCTATTCAGGAGGCCACCTATTGCCTTATCCCGAACTGAAGACAGCACTCGAAAAACTATTTGCTCCGCTGAAATGACTACGGCGGCAGAGGTTCGGCGGAATCGCGAAAACACCTGTTCATGCTTGCAGCTGATTAGAAGCGGCGATATTCTCGCGTAAAGAGGATGGACTGTGGCGAAAAAAAAGAAAATCACGAAAAAACAGACGCAAAAATCCAAGAAAAAGCCAAAGTCTTCTCCAACGCCAGTCACGGCCGTCCATCCCTGGCGCGTATGCCCTTACGGCCAGCATCAAGTCATCGAGCACCCCAGACATAATCCGCCCAGCAAAACTCATCCTGCTGGTTCGATCTCCACTGTCCATTGGTATTGTGCTCATAATCCTTCCAGAAAAGACCAGCTCTACCCAGATGAAATCCAAGAGATCGCGGACCATCAATTTTCAAGCTTAAAAAACAAGCCGTGCCCCCTCACTCTCGGATACAAGAATGGAGGCAATTACGACGACCTGATCGCAGGCTGGACTCAATACTGGAACGACATCCTCAAGCCCTCCGATCCTTTGGACCCCAATCTGGTTAAAGCACTGATAGCTAGTGAATCTCGTTTTATTCCAAACTTGCTCGCCGTCAAGAAGAATCCAAATAGTGCCCGAGGCCTAATGCAGATCACGAATGGGACACGAAAGATCCTGGACAATCCCAAGGGAGAGATCAAAGACCACTATGTCACCGCTACACGCGAAGAACTGAATGATCCTAGCGTCAATATCTGCGCAGGTATCAGATGGCTCTTTCGCAAACGTGCATGGGCCTCAAACGAACTGGGTCATGAAGCCTCTTGGGAAGAGGCGATTGCCGCATATAAAGGCACCTCAGTTGC